>JAAZVR010000097.1 GCA_018623305.1 Thiotrichales bacterium
ATCACAAAATTCAAATCCCTCAATTGTTTTATGTGACATTACTTCAAATATTAAATATTCTTTTGTTTTAAAATAATGATAAAATTGACCTTTAGAAATTCCAATATTTGAAATCAACTGATTTAAAGATATTTTCTCTATTCCATTTTCAACAAATTCATCATATGCTTTCTCACATATCATTAATACTTTTTCTTCTTTATTAACAACTATTGGCATTTTTATCCTTTTTTATAAACTGTTGGTTTATTTTGACAGATAAAAACTTAAATTTATATAAACTATTGGTTTAAATAAAGATTGAAATAAGATTTTTACATACCTACAACTCATTTAGACAATAGTAGACAAACTTAGTCATAGTTAGACAATTGTGGTTAGGAAATTGGTTAGGAAATAAAAAACCGTACCTCAAAGAGGTACGGTAGTTAGACATAGTTGGACAATTTTGGACAATTGTTACATCATGCCGCCCATTCCACCCATACCGCCCATACCAGCAGCCGCTGCATCTGCACCGTCATCTGACTTAGGCGCATCCGCAATCGCAGCTTCAGTTGTCAGCATAAGGCCTGCAATTGAAGAAGCATTTTGCAATGCAGTACGCGTTACTTTCGCAGGGTCAATGATACCCATTTCGATCATATCGCCGTATGTTTCATTCGCAGCATTGAAGCCGAATGAACCTGTACCTTCTTGAACCTTGTTCACAACCACAGAAGCTTCACAGCCCGCATTTGATGCGATTTGACGCATAGGCTCTTCCATTGCGCGCAACGCAATTTCGATACCCACAGTTTGATCGTGGTTATCACCTTCAAGATCTTTGATGTCTTGTGCGATGCGAACCAAAGCAACACCACCACCGGCAACAACACCTTCTTGTACTGCTGCACGAGTTGCGTGCAATGCATCATCAACACGGTCTTTTTTCTCTTTCATCTCAACTTCAGTTGCTGCACCGATTTTGATAACTGCAACACCGCCAGACAATTTAGCCAAACGCTCTTGTAGCTTCTCTTTATCGTAATCAGATGTTGTTGATTCGATTTGAGCTTTGATTTGCTCACAACGAGCATCGATGTCCGCTTGAGTGCCAGCACCGTCAACCAATGCCGTTGTATCTTTACCAATTACCGCACGCTTAACTTGACCCAACATATCCAAAGTTACGCTCTCAAGAGACAAGCCTACTTCTTCAGAAATCACAGTCGCGCCTGACAACACTGCCATGTCTTGCAACATTGCTTTACGACGATCACCAAAACCAGGTGCTTTAACCGCTGCAACTTTCAAGATACCACGCATATTGTTCACAACCAACGTCGCCAATGCTTCGCCTTCAACGTCTTCAGCGATGATCAACAATGGACGACCTGATTTTGAAACCGCTTCCAAAGTCGGTAGCAAGTCACGGATGTTTGAGATTTTCTTGTCGAAGAACAACACGTAAGGCTCTTCAAGCTCTGCAACCATTTTTTCTTGGTTTGTTACAAAGTAAGGAGACAAGTAACCGCGATCGAAATCCATACCTTCAACAACGTCTAGCTCGTCTGTCAATGAACGACCTTCTTCAACTGTAATGACACCTTCTGTAGTCACTTTTTCCATTGCGTCTGCAATGATTTGACCAATTGTCGCATCTGAGTTTGCAGAAATCGTACCAACCTGAGCAATTGAAGCCGCATCTTTACAAGGCACAGAAATCTCTTGGATTTTAGCAACCGCAGCTGCAACCGCTTTATCGATACCGCGCTTAAGATCCATTGGGTTCATACCCGCTGCAACCGCTTTCATACCCTCACGCGCAATCGCTTGAGCCAAAACAGTTGCTGTTGTTGTACCATCACCAGCGACGTCATTTGTTTGTGAAGATACTTCTTTAACCATTTGAGCACCCATGTTCTCAAATTTATCTTCTAACGTAATTTCACGAGCAACTGAAACACCATCTTTTGTTACAGTTGGAGCACCGTATGATTTTTCCAATACAACATTACGACCTTTTGGACCTAACGTTACTTTTACTGCGTTTGCTAGAACGTTCAAACCGTTCATCATTGACTCACGAGAATCGACACCAAATTTAACTTGCTTTGCCATGTTAAAAATTCCTTATTTTGTTTAGTTTGAGTTTTTATTAAGAATTAAACAATTGCCATGATGTCGTCTTCACGCATCACCAAAAGTTTTTCACCGTCAACGTCAACTTCTTGACCCGCGAACTGACCAAACAAAACTGTATCACCCACTTTTACAACCATTTCAACTGCTGCACCTGAATCTGCAACTCGGCCTTCACCCACAGCAACAACTTCACCTTTAGTTGGTTTTTCTTGGCTTGCACCTGGAAGCACGATACCACCTGCAGTAGTTGTTTCTTCTTCTGCACGACGAATGACAACACGGTCACGTAATGGACGAATATTCATGATGACTCCTTGTAATTGAATCAATAATTAAGTGTTAATTTAAAACCAAAGGTTAAATAGGGGTGCTTTGAACAGTTTCAAGAAAAAAATTTATTTTTTTTCTTCTCTATCGACAATTTCACCTTCTAAAACGCCTGAAGCCTGAGAGCGAGATTCACTTTCTCCCTCATAGACACGCCCTTTGGACTGCGCCCCAAACTGAAAATTCATTGCCCCTCTAGCCAGTAGCTTTTGAACGAAATAACGTCGTGTTAATGGAAAGATAAACAATATCGCCAATGAGTCCGTTATGAGCCCAGGAATGATGAGCAAAATTCCCGCGATAGCCAAGAGCATACCTTCTAGCACGCCCACAGCGGGAGACTCGCCTTCCATTAACCCATCTCTTACACGAGCAATCGTATCGATTCCCTGAGATTGAATAATGAAAAAACCAATCACAGCAGAAACGATGACCCACAAAACCATCGCCAAAGCACCGATCTCACTCCCAACTTGAATCATTAAAAACAACTCAAGGAGCGGAAAAAACAATAACAACAATAAAACTTTCAACTTAATTCCTTATTTGGCAAGAGTCTTGCTTGGCTTACTAAAAAATAAATTCGGTAATACCAATGATCTCTTTTGATTTTCAACAACCCAGTATTTTACGCAAAATGCTTTTGACATACCTTGGCTTTGGCTTGGGTATGGGCAGTATTTTTCCATTTTTTGCACTGCTGTTTGTTTCTCCCAAAGAGGGCATGCTTGGATGGTTTATTGTTGCATGCATTGTTGCGGGTATCAGCATTGGCTTTTTCAACTATTGGTTGTTACAAAAAATGTTACTCGAACGCTTGAAACGAATCGGAGAAGTTGCAAATGCCATTAGCAGCAAAGACATTTCTCATGAATGCACATTAAAAAGCGCTGATTTTGTTGGTGAGATGGCTCACAGCTTTAATACGATGACGCTCAATTTAAGGGATGTCGTCAAACATATCGATCAGGTTTCAAACAAGCTTGATGATGCCTCCGTATTGATGAGTCGTGCAACATCATCCACACAAGAGAGCGTGCAACACCAGCAATCAAGCTCCAAAGACATGGCAAGCATTATCGACTCATTTATTCAAACAACTGGAGTTATGTCTAAAAATACTTTGGCAGCATCCAGCGCTGCCAAACAAGCTGAAAAAGTGACTCAATCCGGTACGCAAGTGGTTCAACTGACCGTTGAATCCATTGAAAACCTTGCCAACAACGTTGAACAGACTGCCGCTGTGATTCAGAAACTCAGTGAAGACACTGCCAATATCGGCAGCGTTTTAGATGTTATCAAAGACATCGCTGAACAAACCAACCTACTCGCACTTAATGCGGCTATTGAAGCAGCACGTGCTGGAGAAAGCGGTCGAGGATTTGCTGTTGTCGCCGATGAAGTACGATCTCTAGCGAGCAAAACTCAGCACTCAACAAAAAAAATAGAATCAATGATCGCCCAGTTGCAAGGCATTTCATCAACAGCCGTTGATGTGATGAATCAGGGAAGAGAACAGGCCAATGAAACCGTCATTCAAGCCAATCAAGCCGGAGAAGCCCTGACATCAATCGCCTCTTACGTTTCATCAATTAATGACATGAACAGCAACATAGCCGATGCGGCCTATGAACAAAGAGCTCAGTCTGAATCTATCAGTGAAACCATTCAAAGCATTATCAGTGTCGCTCAAAATGTTTCATCAGATGCAGAGCAAACAGCGGTTGCAAGTCAGTC
>JAAZVR010000098.1 GCA_018623305.1 Thiotrichales bacterium
CAATGTTGGAGCCTGTTATCGCTTGGATGATTGAGAAATGGGATATGTCGCGTAGAAAAGCTGCAGCCGTTGCCAGTATAGTGATTTGGTTGTTTGGCTTGGGTACGGTGTTTTCGTTTAATATCGCAAGTAATGTTCATTTTTTGGGCGAGCGAACATTCTTTGACAGCTTAGACTACTTAACGTCTGCGATTATGTTGCCATTAGGCGGTATGTTGATGGCGATTTTTGTGGGTTGGGTGATGAAAAAACACCATGTTCAAAGTTCGGTAGGCCTTGAACAAGGTGTGATTTATTCACTGTGGATGTTTGCTTTGCGCTTCATCGCACCGTTGGCGGTGATGTTTGTGTTTATCTCAACATTGTTGAGTTAATCAGTACATTCCACCTGATGTGTAACCGCCAGCAGCCATGCCAGTGTTGACATAATTATTAAGCTGTAAATACTGAGCGTTCATTTTTCGCACGATGTTATGGCTTGTGCGAATGATGGTTTTCATTATTTTATAAACAAGGTGTGGGTGGGTGTTTAATAGTTCTTCGAATCCATCTCGCTGGATGACGAGCGTTTTTGTTTGACCTAAAGAACGCACAGTAACTGAGTGAGGTTGGCCGTCTAGGAAGCTCATTTCACCAATCAAATCGCCTTTTTTGAGAACGTGTAAAATGATGTCATCGCCATCAACGACTTCTTTGTTAACGCCAGCTTTACCATCGACGATGACAAATAAAGAGTGTGTGATTTCAGCTTCTTTGAAAATGATGTCGTCATCTTGAAAATCTTTGACAGCACAAATGCCGGCAAGGGCTAGACATTCTTCTTGTGTCAAATCACTGGATAAAACAGAACTTTTGATTAATTCGCAAGTGGCTTGTGGCATGGTTTATATCCTTATATTTTTTAGGGTTTATAACTTCATTCTAACGATAAACTTCAGGCGGTGGAATCAAGAATTCCATCATCAGCCAAAAAACGCCATAAAAGATTAAAAAGACAACGAGAACAAATAGCCCCATCTTAAAATGTTCGGTCTTCATGTCCTTTTCTTGCCAATCTTTCTTATTCCAAGCTTGCTTCATTGGTTTCCACAAAAAGAGAATGATAAACGCTGAAGCTGCGATTTTAAGCAGCAGAATCCATTCCATTAGAGCATCAACTCTTCAAGAATGGCTTCATAGACTCGCGTGAGTTTATCAAGATCTTCAATCGCGACGCATTCGTTGACTTTGTGAATGGTGGCGTTGAGAGGCCCTAGCTCAATAACCTGAGCACCTGTCGGTGCAATAAAACGACCGTCAGATGTACCGCCCGAAGTAGACAGTTCGGTATCAATATTGAGTACATCTTTAATGGCTTTACGAGTTGCATCTGTTAATTCACCCTCATTGGTGACAAAAGGGTGGCCTGATAAATTCCATTCAATGTCGTATTTAAGGTTGTGCTTATTTAAGATGGATTCCACACGCTCCTTCAATAAGGTTTCAGTCATTTCTGTTGAAAAGCGGAAGTTAAATACCACTTCGGTATGACCAGGGATGACATTGGTTACACCTGTACCGGCATGAATATTCGAGACTTGGAAAGATGTCGGAGGAAAGTAATCATTGCCTTGATCCCAAACTTCTTGTGTGAGTTCAGTTAGAGCAGGAGCCAGAGTATGAATTGGGTTTTCAGCTAAATGTGGGTAAGCAATATGGCCTTGAATGCCATGTACTTTGAGCTTGCCGTTAAGTGAGCCCCGACGACCGTTTTTGATTTGGTCTCCAAGTGTTTGTATGCTTGAAGGTTCTGCAACGACACAATAATCAATTTTTTCATTACGAGCTTCGAGCGTTTCTACGACTTTTACAGTGCCATTGATGGCATCCGCTTCTTCATCGCTGGTCATCAGTAATGCAATAGAACCTTTGTGGTTTGGGTGTTTTTGGACAAAGTTTCGTACAGCAATTGTGAATGCTGCATCGCTGCCTTTCATATCGGCTGCACCACGACCATATAAAAACCCATCGCGTTCAGTCGGTTCAAAGGCAGGCGAATCCCAATCTTCAGCAGGGCCTGGTGGTACGACGTCTGTATGACCTGCGAATACAAATAATGGGGATTGAGTGCCGCGACGCAACCAAAGGTTATCGACATCTTCAAATGGCATACGCTCAACTTGGAAGCTGAATGGTTCTAGAATGTTGATTATTTCGTCTAAGCATCCTTCGTCTTTTGGGGAGACAGAAGGGCGAGCAATCAGGTTTTTAGCAAGGTCTAAGGTGTCAGTCATAATGATGTTCCGTATAAGTTTTGAAGAATTTTAACATTTTTAAAAAATGTGCTTGCAATTCGATTTTGCTTCTCTATAATTCGCTCCATAAATTTTGGGTCCATAGCTCAGCTGGTAGAGCACCGGACTTTTAATCCGTTGGTCGAGCGTTCGAATCGCTCTGGACCCACCAAGATTTTGAAAAGCTGGTCTATGACTGGCTTTTTTTGTTTTAGAACAGGAGAAATTCCATGACAGATTTACAAAACATCATTGAAGAAGCGTTTGAAGATCGCGCAAATATTACACCGAAAAACTGCCCGCCAAAAATCCGTGAAGCCGTTATGGAAGCTGTTTCTATGTTGGACTCAGGTAAAGCGCGTGTGGCAGAACGTCAAGCCGTGGGTGATTGGAAAGTAAATGAATGGTTGAAGAAAGCCGTTCTTTTATCGTTCCGTATCGAAGACAACTACGTTCAGCAATCAGGTGATTTGCGTTTCTACGACAAAGTTGCGGGTAAGTTTTCTGATTACAACTCAAAAGATTTTGCAGATGCGGGTGTGCGCGTTGTTCCACCGGCGATGGCGCGTAAAGGTTCTTATATTGCGCCAAGCACGGTATTGATGCCTTCATATGTAAACATTGGTGCATACGTTGACTCGGGTTCAATGGTCGATACTTGGGCGACAGTAGGTTCATGTGCTCAGATTGGTAAAAATGTTCACTTGTCCGGTGGTGTAGGTATCGGTGGTGTTCTTGAACCATTGCAAGCTGCTCCGACAATTATCGAAGACAACTGTTTCATTGGTGCGCGTTCAGAAGTTGTTGAAGGTGTAATCGTAGAAGAAGGTTCTGTAATTTCTATGGGTGTCTTCATTGGTCAATCAACTAAGATCCTTGATCGTGAAACGGGAGAAGTGCATTTCGGTCGTGTTCCAGCAGGTTCTGTGGTTGTTTCAGGTTCTATGCCATCTAAAGATGGTTCTCATAGCTTGTACTGTGCAGTCATCGTTAAGAAAGTTGACGAGAAGACTCGTTCAAAAGTGGGTATTAACGAATTGTTGCGTGATATCTAAATTGATACATATATATGTACGAAGAGACGCCACCTTGTTGTGGCGTTTTTTGTATCTGGAGAAAATGAGATGAAGTTATATGGAATTGCTAATTGCGATACGGTTCGCAAAGCGCGTAAATTATTAGAAGCGAAGGGTGTTGAGTTTGAATTTGTAAACACGAAAAAAACACCTTTATCAAAAGAGCAGCTTGCTAGTTGGGTTAAAGACGATGGTTTCGATGTTGTGATTAATTTGAAGTCGCGTACATGGAAGAAGCTGGATGAACAAGTCAAAGGGCAAATTGAATCGGGTGATTATTCAATGGTTGAGAAAAATCCGTCATTATTGAAGAGGCCTGTATTGGAATTTGAAGGAAATCGGTATTATGGTTTTGAGACGATTCAATCTTTTAATGTGTAAGTATTACCCATAAAAACAAATAGTTGATATTGCTTGTTATTTTGCTATACTTTTTTTGGAAGATGTTAATTATCAGAGGGAAGCATTAATGTATTTTCAAGAAGGTATACACGAAAGATTGATTCAAATTTATCATCAACAGCCTGCAAACCAAGAATGGCTTGAAGGATTTCTTAATAAAAAAGAGATTGGAATTGAGGAGTTGGAAGAAATATCAAAGACTTGCGATGTTTGTTTGGAGTGGATTGCCACTGGTCGAAAATAAATCCTACTTTTTTACAAAAAGGAGTTGCGTTTAGTTTTGATGTGCCTATAATACGCATTCTCTCGAGGGGGCAGCGGTTAAGCGGCCTGGTTCGGGAGCGGATCTTTAACATCGTTGGATAGCCAAAATAAGTGTGTGGGCGCTTGCGAGAGTG
>JAAZVR010000099.1 GCA_018623305.1 Thiotrichales bacterium
ACCCTTTTTTATCGCTCAAATAATCAGAATTAACGTATAAACTGAATATCCAAAGTACGCAAATACGTTTGTAGGCCTGCATCTTGTACTGGGAATACATACGCATCTTCGTCCGAATGATTATGATGCGAGTGCCACCAACCAGGAGGCGTCACAAACACTGAATTCGGTGCCCACATCGCCTTAACAGGATTAATCAACTCACCGTTTTCATCGACATCTTTCGCGATCATCGTATAGGTTTCAGGACCTGCGTAAACCGCCAAATCAATTGCCACTGAATTATGACGGTGCGGTTTTTGCACATCTCCCGCTGGCAACAAGTTATACAAAGACCACATGGTATGCGTCATCGTTTTCGTTTTTTCAGACGCCACATTACCCAAGATAATCCCGTTACGGTTGCGTCCTTCACGCTGACATTCTTCACGAATACGATCCACTTCGCCCTGCATATATTCTTGCGAATAATACGCCGCTTTAAAGCGCGGCATCATTGGCACAACACCCATGTATTTCAACAAAGGTGCATCGTGAACCCAGTACAAAGCCGTGTCTTCAGTCGCTGTGTGAATCGCACCGTCATTCGTTGGCAATGTGAACGCATCCCCTTGCTTCCACTCAATGACGCCATTCGCCGTTTCCGTCTGACCCGCACCGCGCATCACATAAAACACTTCCGATGTTGAGCGTGCTGACGTCTCAATCTTATCGCCTTCACAAATACGCACATAGTTCGCCAACAAGCTCGGCGTCGTCGCCACGTAATCGGTACCAATCAATTGAGACAAATCCAACTCAATCACACGCGTTTCGCCATTTTCATGCAAACTCGCGGGGAAAGGTTGAACAGGAATTTCTTTAAGTTCAGGTTTTGCAGCCGAAGAGTACTCCCAAGATACGACTTCTTTTGCCCATTCTGAATTGACGATGGTCATGTCTGTCTCCATTTAAAACGTTTAACTATCGGCAGAATTATCACATGAACCCCAGCGTTTCGCTAAGGTATTTTCCACACCCAAATGATCCAAAATACGCGCCACCACGAAGTCCACAATATCTTGCACTGATTGTGGTCGATAGTAATACCCCGGATTCGCATCCAACATCACCACGCCCAAGCGTGCAAGCTTCAACATATGCTCTAAATGAATCGCTGAAAGCGGCGTTTCACGCGGTACGATAATGAGTTTTTTCTGTTCTTTAATCATCACATCCGCCGCGCGATTCAACAAGGTATCACTCGCACCATTGGCGATTGACGACAAAGTGCCCATCGTGCATGGCACCACCACCATCGCTTTCGGTGGATTTGACCCACTCGCCATAGGCGCCAACCAATCTTTACGACCAAAAACTTTAACCTGCTCAGGCTTGGCATTGAAATGCTCAATTAACTTAGCCTCCAACAAATCCACGCGCGACGGCCACTTTAGATCCGTTTCATATTTCACTAAAGCGTGCGCCGCCTCCGTAAACACCACGTGAATCGTTTCACCTGCAATGATCAGTTGCTCCATCAACCGCAGCGCATAATCAAAACCAGATGCGCCCGTAATTCCAATCGCAATCGGCTTGTTATTCATCACTCGCCTCCAGTTTAGTTTTTAATTGAGCATGCAAACCGTTAAAAAACCCGTTTGACATAATCACCCAATGCGTTTCTTGTTCAGCATTCGGCTCAAATTCATTCACCAAGGCCTGCACATCAGCGAACAAATGTGCATCATTTTCCAATTCATCCACCACCGACTGAACTGACCAATCCACATCTTCAGGTTGAAACAAGCGCACCGAATCCGCACCTGACAAAACAGGCGCCAAATCCACTTTATGCGCACCCATTCGCATCGAATTCGAACGCGGCTCGACGACCGCAACAATTCTGGCATCCCCCACTTTTGCACGCAAACCCGCAATCGTGGTGGCAATCGCACTGGGGTGATGCGCAAAATCATCATAAACCGTCACCGTGTCATTTTGCGCAATGACTTCCAAACGACGTTTAGCATTTTTGAAAGTCGATAAAGCCTCACAAGCAACCTCGACCGAAACCCCAGCATGGCGAGCCGCAGCAATCGCGCTCAACGCATTGGAAACATTGTGTTCACCAATCAAATCCCACTGAACTCGACCTTGGCTTTCACCTGCGAAACACACCTCAAACGAACTGCCATCGTCCTCCAACAACTGAGCCTGCCAACCCTTGCTCGACTCCATCGTTTCCGTTTCTGACCAACAGCCCATCTCAATCACATCTTGCAAAGCCTGTGAACCACTCGGGTAAATAATCTTGCCCTGCCCTGGCACAATCCGCACCAAATGATGAAACTGCTTTTGAATCGCCGCGAGATTTTCAAAAATATCGGCATGGTCAAATTCCAAATTATTCATCACCAAAGTGCGCGGGTGGTAATGCACAAATTTCGAGCGTTTATCAAAAAACGCAGTGTCGTACTCATCCGCTTCAATCACAAAAAACGGCGTCTCACCTAAACGAGCCGAGACTCCAAAACACTGAGGCACACCGCCAATCAAAAAGCCTGGAGACATGCCCGCTTGTTCCAAAATCCAAGCCAACATTGAACTGGTGGAGGTTTTCCCATGCGTCCCCGCAACCGCTAAAACCCACTTCTCACGCAATACATTTTCATATAGCCATTGCGGTGCCGATTGATACGGTAAATTATTTTCCAAAATGGCCTCAACCGCAGGATTCCCCCGACTCAGCGCATTACCAACCAAAATGCAATCCGGTACTGGCTCTAAATGTTCAACCTCGTAGCCTTGCCAAACCTCAATTCCTTGCTCTTCTAATTGAGTACTCATTGGCGGTAAAGCATGGGCATCTGACCCTGTCACTCGATAGCCCATCTGCTTCGCCAACACGGCAATTCCCGCCATAAAAGTCCCACAAATGCCCAAAATATGAATATGCACTAACCAAAAACCTCGTAAAATACCTAAATATGAATGACTACGATTATATCGACAACGCAACCGACCTTGAGGCCTTGATTGAAAAAATACAAGAGGAATCATGGCTAGCGATCGATACTGAATTTCTCCGCACCTCGCAATATTTCTCCAAATTGTGTTTGATTCAAATCGGCACCGAAGATTGGCGCGTTTGCGTAGACCCTTTGACCTGTCCTAATTTATCCAGTTTATTTGAGGCCTTAAACCATGGCCCGACTCTGGTGTTTCACTCAGGCCGTCAAGATTTAGAAATCTTTTTGCAGTACAGCGGTGAATTACCTCGCAAAATTTTCGACACACAGGTTGCCGCCATTCTTCTGAAATACGGATTTAATGTCGGCTATGCTCGCTTAGTCGATGCAATGTTAAGCATTGAACTGGATAAATCACAGGTCAGAACCAATTGGAGTCAACGCCCACTCACTGATGCGCAAGTGCACTACGCGATTGATGATGTTCGTTATCTGGCTCAAATGTATCCTATGATGCTAGATCAACTCACAGCTGAAGATTTAGAGCTACTGCAAGCCGACTTTGATATTTTGCAAGACCCAGAAACCTATCAAACTGAGTTCGCGCAACTTTGGCAGAAAATTCCGCAATCGAATCGTTTGCAAGGGCATCAACGATGTGCCCTACAGCAGTTGAGCATTTGGCGAGAAATGCATGCCATGAATGCCAATACTCAACGTCGCCACTGGCTGAATGACGAGGCTTTATTTGATTTAGCGGTGGAGCAACCTCGCACTTTCGCACAACTGTATGAGATTTCAACACTGCCAGGCAAAATTGCTCGCGAACACGGCGATGAAATTCTCGACACACTTAAACAGGCACAACAAATCGACAAAGCCGACTGGCCAAATTTCGAGATCAACCCACCGATGCCAGCAAAGGATCAATCCATTGCAGACCGATTAGTGCCGTTTATCAAACAACAGGCTAAGGAATACAACATTCCATATCAGCAACTGACCAGCAAGCGTGATATAGCAAGACTTGTACACGCACCCGATGCCTGCAAATTACTCACAGGCTGGCGTCAAAAAGTCATCGGCGAACCTCTGTGTGAGGCACTTAAACAGCTTGGCTGATTCTTTGCTATAATTGCTCGAATTAATTTCAATTTTTAACTTTTAAACGGGGAACATTCATGA
>JAAZVR010000100.1 GCA_018623305.1 Thiotrichales bacterium
AAGGTTTGGGTAAAGCTTGTGCCTTGTTGACAGATGGTCGTTTCTCAGGCGGTACATCTGGACTTTCAATCGGTCACGCATCGCCTGAAGCGGCCGATGGTGGCGCGATTGGTTTGGTTGAAAATGGCGATAAGATCCATATTGATATTCCAAACCGTAAGATTGAATTGTTGGTTTCAGACAAAGAATTAGAAGACCGTCGTCACGCGATGGAGCAAAAAGGGCCTCATGCTTGGCAGCCAGCTCAGCACCGTCCGCGCCATGTTTCACCTGCATTGAAAGTGTACGGTATGATGGCGAAGAGTGCGGCTTTCGGCGCTGTTCGTGACATCGAAAAACTGATGCATAAATAAGGAACAAAAAATGTTTATTGACCGTTTAAGCATTGAGCAACGACAAGCGCTGTATGAACTGCTGTGCTTTGTTGCTCAAGCAGATAATGAAGTCTCTGAGGAAGAGCAGCAACTATTGGATCGCTATTCCAGTCTTTTGCAGTTGACGCCTGTGGAAGACGTTTATGCGATTGATGTGGATGCGAATGTTGCATTAATGCAAACTCGTGAAGAAAAGGGCATTGCGCTTCAAGAATTGATTCGCATGTCTTATCAAGACGGTCATTTTGGTCCTGAAGAGCAAGAGAAGGTGTATTCGATTGCTAAAAAAATGGGGCTATCGGATGCGCGTCAAGTGCGTAAGATTGAAGACTGGGTTCGTCGTGGTGTTGAATGGCGTATCGAAGGGGAAGACCTTTTGAAAACGATTTCAACGTCTTGGGGTCATTCTTAACTTACTTCCACATGGATTTGGGTTTGCGGATTAAAAATGCTGCGCCCAAGCCAACTAATAATCCCATAATCAACACACCTGCACCGGCTAAAAACCAGTTGCGTTCACGGGTGTCCGCTAACATCTGATTTTGCTGTTCAAGCATCAAGTTGGCCGAATTTAAATCAACAATTTCTTGTTCCAATTTAAGATTGCGTTCTTCAACGGCTTGAGGATCTGCTGCGACTTTTGAAAGTCGTGCGTACTTCTGCTGAAGATTAGCGTGAGATTGCGTCAAGGTACGCAATTCCGTTTGTGCTTTCGTTAATTGAGTTTGAGTATGCTCAAGGGATTGTTTCTGTTTCTCATGCGTTTGCTTGAGCTTCTGATGAATCCCTGTGAGTTCTTCTAATCGTTGTTTCGCTGATGGAGTGTTGATTAAGAAACGTGTTGGCATCCAGCCAGTGAACTTATCTGTCGCCACTTTTGACCAGCCGTTTTTCTTCGATTGAATAAGCGTGACAGGTTCACCCGCTGGAAGCAGTTTAACGATACGATATTCAAGGCTATCGCCCGAGCGCAAAGGCACCGTCAGGTCATCGGAAATGTAATGGGTATTCGCCCATACCGATGAACTGATGGCCAGCGCAAGGGAAGTCGATAGCCAAAAACGCATTAAAGTTCCTCAAGGCTCACAAGTTGGTCTTTCAAGTTAGAAAGCGCTGATTCGTATTGAGCTTGTTTCTCTTTTTCTTTCGCGATCACGGCTTCAGGTGCGTTTGAAACAAATTTCTCGTTCGACAATTTACCGTTTACACGAGCGACTTCTTTTTCCAATTTGCCGATTTCTTTATTCAATCGAGCGCGTTCGGCATCGACATCAATCAAACCTGCCATTGGAATAAGGATTTTCATCTCACCGACTAAGGCCGTAGCAGATTTTGGTGCTTCACCGTCAAGCAATGTGATGCTTTCAAGGCGTGCTAAGCGACTCAAGAATACTTCATTATTCGCTAAGAAAGCTTGGTCTTGCTCACTCGCGTTATCAATGAATACCGTCAAAGGCTTGCTAGGTGCAATATCCATTTGCGAACGAATCGAGCGAATGCCCATGATGAATGTTTTCATCCATTCCACTTCAGAGACGGCTTGCTCATCGACTTTGGATTCGTCGAATTCAGGGTAGGCCTGAAGCATAATTGTTTCGCCTTCAATCCCTGCCAATGGTGCAACTTTCTGCCAAATTTCTTCAGTAATGAATGGCATGATTGGGTGCATTAAGCGCAAAGTCGTTTCTAGCACGCGAACAATTGTCTGACGAGTGCCACGCAATTGCGCTTCCGTGCTGTTTTCATCATTTAGAATCGGTTTCGTCAATTCCAAATACCAGTCACAGTATTCATTCCACATGAATTCATACATGGCTTGAGAGGCTAAATCTAGACGATAATTAGCCAACGATTGATTCACGTCTTTTTCAACTTGCTGAAGACGAGAAATAATCCAACGATCAGCGACCGATAGTTCAACCTCGCCCCCATTTGCGCCGCAATCATGGCCTTCGATGTTCATCAAAGCAAATCGGGTTGCATTCCAAATCTTGTTACAGAAGTTGCGGTAACCTTCACAACGGTTCAAATCAAATCGGATATCTCGGCCATTGGACGCAAGTGATGCGAATGTGAATCGAACAGCGTCAGTACCGAAGGCAGGGATGCCGTCAGCAAATTGCTTACGTGTTGCTTTTTCGATTTTGGCCGCTTTTTCAGGCTGCATCATGCCGTAAGTACGTTTATTGACCAAGTCTTCAAGTGTGATGCCGTCAATCAAATCGATAGGATCAAGGACGTTACCTTTCGATTTCGACATTTTCTGACCTTCGCCATCACGCACCAAGCCATGCACGTAGATTTCTTTGAATGGCACTTCTTTTTTGAAGTGCAATGTCATCATAATCATTCGAGCGACCCAGAAGAAGATGATGTCAAAACCCGTCACCAATACATCTGTCGGATGGAAGGTTTGAAGAGCCTTAGTGTTTTCTGGCCAGCCCAGCGTTGAGAATGTCCAAAGTGCCGAAGAGAACCAGGTATCTAGAACATCGTTGTCTTGGTGTAATTCGCCTTCATAACCCGCTTCTTTGGCTTGTGTGTAGGCCTCAGCTTCATCACGCGCAACATAGACACGGCCTTGGTCATCGTACCAAGCTGGGATTCGGTGTCCCCACCAGATTTGGCGCGAAATACACCAATCTTGGATGTTGTTCATCCATTCAAAATAAGTGTTTTCCCATTGTTGAGGCACGAATTTAATATCGCCATCTTTA
This sequence comes from Thiotrichales bacterium, assembly GCA_018623305.1. GTDB lineage: Bacteria > Pseudomonadota > Gammaproteobacteria > JAAZVR01 > JAAZVR01 > JAAZVR01. The sequence continues at coordinate 3,092 of JAAZVR010000100.1, forward strand.
ACGGCTTTAATCGCAGGCTCGGCTAATGGAGCGGCTTTAACAAACCACTGATCGGTTAGGAATGGCTCAATGACAGAACCCGTACGGTCGCCACGTGGCACCATTAATTTGTGATCTTTGATTTCGCCCAACAAGCCAAGTGCTTCAAAATCCGCAACGATTTGTTTACGTGCATCGTAGCGATCCAAGCCTCGGTATTTCTCAGGCGCGTGTTCATTGATTTTCGCATCAACGGTCAAAATATTGTGCATTGGCAAATCATGGCGCTTGCCCATTTCGTAGTCATTGAAATCGTGTGCAGGCGTAATTTTCACACAGCCTGTACCGAATTCCATATCCACATAATCATCTGCAATGATTGGGATTTCTCGACCGACTAAAGGCAACGTGATTGTTTTACCGACCATGTCTGCGTATCGCTCATCTTCAGGATGAACAGCAACCGCAGAGTCACCCAACATCGTTTCTGGACGTGTCGTAGCGACGGTTAAATGACCCGAGCCGTCCGTAAGAGGGTAATTGAAATGCCACAAGAACCCATTTTCTTCTTCAGAAACCACTTCCAAATCAGATACCGCTGTGTGTAAAACAGGGTCCCAGTTAACCAAACGCTTACCGCGATAAATTAAACCTTCTTCATGCAACTGAACAAAAACTTCTTTAACCGCATTCGACAGGCCTTCATCCATAGTGAAACGTTCGCGTTCCCAGTCAGGTGATGCACCAAGACGGCGAAGCTGGCGCAAAATCGTACCGCCTGATTCTTCTTTCCATTTCCAAATTTCATCAATGAATTTTTCGCGACCAACATCATGGCGCGATTTACCTTCAGCGGCTAGACGACGTTCAACGACCATTTGCGTTGCGATACCCGCGTGGTCTGTGCCAGGTTGCCATAGGGTGTTTTTGCCGCGCATACGCTGGTGACGAATTAAGGTATCCATCACAGTATCTTGGAAAGCGTGCCCCATGTGCAGGCTGCCGGTGACGTTCGGCGGCGGAATCATGATGCAGTAGGAGTCACCTTCGCCG
>JAAZVR010000101.1 GCA_018623305.1 Thiotrichales bacterium
CAAAAAGTGACTGCGAAACATTTCAAGCTCTTCCAGAGAAGGTGTGAATTGTTCGTAACCTGCCTCGACCAAATGTTTCATTAGTTGATGTTCGGTTAAGAAATCATGTGTGCTGAGCAGGCTATGAATTTGCTCAATCAGTTCGTTTGAAATGTCTGGGCGCATTAATCCACCTCGAGTTTTAGGTAAGGATCAAAGAGGCGATGGGCATTTTCGTGTGCCAGTTTACGTTGAACATCAAGGGGTAGCTGTTCCAGCCAAAAGCGAATATTGCGAACGACTTTATCGAATGTGAGCCAACGATTAGGGCTAAAGGTATCAACACCTATCAGCACGCGATCGGACTGTTGGATAAAGAAATCAGCCCATTCTTGTTTGAGCTTGCCGCGATTATTAACAAAGGATTCATCGCGAACGGAGGTATCCACATATAAATTTGGGTAGCGATTTAAGGCCTGCGTTAAAAATTCAGGTTCGGGGCGCGTGCCTAAATGCGCCCATAAAACGGTGGCATTCGGATAGATTTCAAAAATCTTGTCGATGATTTCTAAATCGCCATGAAATTGGATGATTAATTGATGTTTTTTTGCAAATTCAATCACCTCGGCGAGGATGGGTGAATCAACATCTTTTTTGAATAAGTGAAATTCACCCAGGCCTACATAGTGCCCTTGTTTAAAGTTGTGTTCCATTCGATCTAAAACGTTTGGGTCGTCTCCCCAAACGCCTTTTTCAGTAAGAGAGTCATAAAAACTCAGGAAGGGCACGATTCGATGCGCGGCTTTTTCGTACAAAATACGTGTGCCGATATTTGGCGTGCTCGACATCTGTGCGTGGGTGATGTGGTTGCGATTGAGTTTGTCTAACACTTCACTGGGGGAAATAATCGTGGTGGTTTTCTCCCCGCCATAATGTAAATGCGCGTCAAAAATAGGCATTGGGTTGGCGAGCGCATGGAATGAAATCAACCAAAGTACGATTAAGCGAATCATGAGAATCCTCCGCTCATTAGAGTTTTATTGGGTTCGCCTGCGATTTCTCTCACCCATTTGGGGACAAGATAGCCCGGCAAAATTGTTTGCAGTTCAGTATAAATCTCAGCCGCGCGATTTTCATCTACTTCAAAGTGTTGAGCGCCTTGTACACGATCAAGCTGGTGCAGATAGTAGGGCATGACGCCGACATCAAACAATCGTTCGCTGAGTTGAGCTAATGTGTGCGCATCGTCGTTAATGTCTTTTAGTAAGACGCTTTGGTTGAGCAAGGTGACGCCAGCTTGCTTAAGTCTGTCTAAAGCCATTTGAACAGAGTCATCAATTTCTTGAGTATGGTTAATATGCACCACCCAAATGTGTTTGAGGGGCGATGTCTTTAGCACGTTGATAAGTTCATCACTGATGCGCTCCGGTGTGGTAATCGCCGAGCGTGTATGAATTCGGATACGATGGATTGAAGGCATGCTTTCCGCTAAGTCAAACCAGTTTTTTAAGGCCTTCACCGATAAAGACAGTGGGTCGCCACCGCTTAAAATCAGTTCGTTGATTTCTGGATGTTTTTCAAAATAGCCTTTTATGTAAGCGATGCGTTGACTATTCGGGCTTTCCTCAGCATAGGGAAAGTGCTGACGAAAACAATATCGGCAATGAATGTCGCAATGCCCTGTGGTGACAACTAAAGCGCGGGATTGATATTTGTGCAGTAGGCCTTGAATCGGTGATTTTTTTAAATCACCGACGGGATCTATTTTGAAATTTTCCGCAATACGCGTTTCTTGAATTCTGGGTAAAACCTGAAGTAATAACGGGTCTTTGGGATGACCTTTTTGAATTCGTTCTGCAAAGGCCTTGGGTATTTTGACAGGGAAATTGGGACTTAAATTGAGCGATAAAACTTTGATGTCGAGTTCAACAAAGGCTAAAAAATCGTCTAAATTGCGGAAAAATGGTATCATATGAAGATATTTTATCAGAGTTAAAGAGACTTAAAGATGGCATCCATTAAGACAAGTGATTTTAAAAATGGTTTGAAGTTTATGTTAGACGGCGACCCATGTTCAATCGTTGATAACACGGTTGTAAAACCGGGTAAAGGTCAAGCGTTTAACCGTGTTAAATACCGTAACTTGATGACAGGTCGTGTACTAGAAAAAACATTTAAATCAGGCGATTCAGTTGAAGGTGCGGATGTGACAGACATCAACCTAGAATACTTGTACAGCGATGGTGAGTTTTGGAACTTTATGGATCCAGAATCATTCGAGCAATACGCAGCGGAGCACAGCGCGATTGCCGATGCTGAGAAATTCTTAGTTGAGCAAGATGTCTGTACTGTGACACTTTGGAATGGCTCACCGATTGCAGTGACACCGCCGAATTTCGTTGAATTGGAAATCACGGAAACAGACCCAGGTTTGAAGGGCGATACAGCGGGAACAGGCGGAAAGCCAGCGACGGTCACGACTGGCGCGGTTGTTCAAGTTCCTTTGTTCGTACAAATCGGTGAAACGATTAAGATTGATACGCGTACGGGCGAATACGTTTCACGCGTTAAATAATGAACGTTAAGGCCTTACAAGAAAGAGCGAATTTGTACCGACAGATTCGCTCTTTTTTTTATCAACGTGATGTGATGGAAATTGATGCGCCTGCGCTATCGACATCGGCCATTAGCGACGTGCATATTGAATCCGTCGGTGCTCAAACCGTCATGGGTGAGCGTTATTTGCACACATCGCCCGAGTTTTATTTAAAACGCTGCTTAGTTGCGGGTTCGGGTGATATTTACAGCTTGGGTTCTGTGTTTCGGGATGAAGAAGAAGGCCATCAGCACCGCATCGAATTTACGATGTTGGAATGGTATCGGCTTGGATTGACGCTTGAGGGCTTGATGAATGAAGTGGCAGAGTTGATTGAATCAGTCTTGGCGATTCGAGCAACCGAATTCATCAGTTATTCACAAGCGTTTGAGCGTTGGGCGGGTATTGATGTGGTGAATGCCAGTGCGGCTGAACTTAAACTGGCCTATTACGATTTGGGTGGCGCGGAAGTCATGGGTGTTGAGGAAGACGACCGAGCATTGTGGGAGCAGTTGATTTTGACTGAGCACGTTGAACCTCGATTAGGTCAAGATCGAATGACTTTTTTAACGCATTTTCCAGCAAGACAAGCGGCGTTGGCAAAAGTTAAAAATGGTTGGGCACAGCGGTTTGAGCTGTATATCAATGGTGTTGAACTGGCGAATGGGTATGATGAATTGCAAGATGAGAATGAGCATCGTCGTCGTTTTGAGTTGGATCAACAAGAGCGTGCAAAATTGGGGCGTATTCAGCGTCCTCTGGATGAAGCTTTCCTAAATTCATTAGAGCAAGGTCTGCCTGAATGTTGCGGGGTTGCGCTGGGTGTGGATCGATTATTGATGTTGAAAATGAAGGCTCAGCACATTTCAGAAGTGAGAGATTAAATCATGGCTAAAGCGAAGCAAAATTATGTCTGTACCGCCTGTGGTGCGATGCACTCGAAATGGTCAGGGCAATGTGGCGATTGCGGTGAGTGGAATACGCTAGAAGAAATTAAGCATCAAGCATCGGATGATAAGCGTCGTGGTGGCGGTTGGGCCGGTGTTGATGCGGGTGAAGTGCTTTCAGCCAAAGATATTCCAGATGAAGACATTCATCGCACAACCACAGGTCTGAGCGAACTGGATCGTGCTTTGGGCGGAGGTCTGGTGGACGGCGCGGTTGTGCTGATTGGCGGTGATCCAGGTATTGGTAAATCGACTTTGTTGACGCAAGCGATAGGTTATTTATCGACGCAATCCAACGCGCTCTATGTCACAGGTGAGGAATCGCTACAGCAGGTGAGTATGCGCGCGCGTCGTTTGAGTTTGCCGCTGGATAATTTGAAGTTGTTGTCTGAAACTCAAGTCGAGCGCATCATTGCGACGGCGGCCAAAGAGCAGCCGAAAGTGATGGTTGTGGATTCGATTCAGACGATTTATACCGATGCGCTGAGTTCAGCGCCAGGTGCGGTCGCGCAGGTTCGAGAGAGTACGGCTCAGTTGGTTCGTTTTGCTAAAAAGTCAGGCACGGCTTTATTTATTGTGGGTCATGTGACGAAAGAG
>JAAZVR010000102.1 GCA_018623305.1 Thiotrichales bacterium
ATGTGACGAAAGAGGGCGCTTTAGCAGGGCCGCGAGTGTTGGAGCACATGGTGGATACGGTGCTGTATTTTGAAGGCGATACCAGTTCAAAATATCGCGTGATTCGAGCCATTAAAAACCGTTTTGGTGCGGTTAATGAATTGGGCGTGTTTGCGATGATGGAAGAAGGCCTTAAACAAGTCTCGAATCCCTCAGCGATCTTTTTATCGCGTCATGATGAAGATGTTCCGGGCTCTCTGGTGATGGTGACGCGTGAAGGTTCGCGTCCGATTTTGGTTGAGGTGCAGGCCTTGGTTGATGAGTGTCATGGCGGTATGCCTAAGCGTTTGACTTTGGGCTTAGAGCAAAACCGTTTGGCGATGTTATTGGCGGTATTGCATCGTCATGGGGGCATTCCTATGTACGATCAAGATGTGTTTTTAAATGTGGTCGGCGGGGTTCGAATTACTGAAACTGCATCTGATTTACCTGTTTTGTTGGCGATTATGTCGAGTTTACGAGCACATCCGATTGACCAGCGATTGATTGCCTTTGGTGAGGTTGGGCTTTCGGGTGAAATTCGCCCTGTTCAAAATGGTGAAGAGCGTTTGAAAGAGGCTGCAAAACAAGGATTCACTCGCGCGATTATTCCAAAAGCCAATGCGCCGAAAAAACCTGTTGAAGGCCTTGAAATTGTTGCAGTGACTCGTTTGGAACAAGCTTTGAGTGCGCTTAGATCATGAGGCTGGGTATTGATTTAGGCGGTACTAAAATCGAACTTATTGCATTAGATGGCAGTGATGAAATTTATCGTAAGCGTGTTTCGACGCCTAAAGGGGATTATTTGGCGACGGTTCAAACGATGGTGGATTTAGTGAACGAAGCTGAGTCTATTTTGGGAGAACAGGGTTCATTAGGTATTGGTATTCCAGGTGCGATTTCTCCGCATACGGGATTGGTTAAAAATGCGAATTCTGTTTGTTTGATTGGCCAAGATTTAAAAGGGGATTTAGAGCGTGCTCTGAATCGCCCCGTTATGATTGAAAATGATGCGAATTGTTTCGCTTTGTCTGAGGCAACGGATGGGGCGGGCGAAAAGGCTAAAAGTGTGTTCGGTGTGATTGTCGGGACTGGGTGTGGCGGTGGTTTGGTTTACAACGGCCAACTAATCACAGGCCCTAATTCAATCGCGGGTGAATGGGGGCATAATCCTTTGCCCTGGTTGAGTGAAGATGAGAAAGGGCGTGCGTGTTATTGCGGCCAATCGAACTGCATAGAAACCTATTTGTCAGGGCCTGCTTTTGAGCGAACTTTTGCGGAGTTGAGTCAAGCGACTTGCAGTGCAAAGCAAATTATCGAACGAATGGAGCAGGGGGATTTAGATGCTGTTGAGGCATTTGAAAATTATGCTCATCAAATGGCAAAGGCTTTAGCTTCAGTGATTAATGTGTTTGATCCAGAAGTGATTGTTTTAGGTGGTGGTATGAGTAACGTGACTCAGCTGTATCAGCGAGTGCCTGAGATTTGGCAGGATTATGTATTCAGTGACGCTGTCTATACTCAACTTAGACCGCCTAAATATGGTGACTCCTCAGGCGTGCGTGGCGCGGCTTGGTTATAGCAGGCATAATTTATTTTTAAACGTTATAAAGGATGTCAATTAGAAGTCGTCCAAAAAGATTGCTAATATCAAATTAAAATTATTAGGAAAATCTTATGGATGACTTAAAGTTAGTCCGGATAGCCTATGTGAGTGCTGAAACTGAGCCTTTTACCCACGAAGCCATTTGTAAGCTTTTATTAAAAGCACGGCAAAACAACGCTGAAAAGGGTATTACAGGCATGTTGCTTTATCATCAAGGTTCTTTTCTTCAGCTTCTCGAGGGCGAGCAAAGCGCTGTTGATGAACGATCTTTTGCCGATTGGTCAATGGGTTACGCTGATTCAACCGACCCATTTTTTAACTCAGTTGAAGGTTTGAATGATTTCTTTGAAGATCAACATTGCTTAAAAGCATTGCGTTCGGTTAAGGCGAGAAAGTTATTAAAGTCATTTGAAGAAGGACAGTGGCATCTGAAAGGGCGTATACAGTATGCCAATGCGTCCAGTTTAAGTCTGCAGTCTAGAGAATAGCTCTCTTCCATTCATCTAACATGGGTTTAGACACCGCAGCGATGGCGAATTTGGGTTCCATTGTAGGGGTATACACACAATCACCCTCGATCGTTGCGGAGGCTCCATTAGCTTCTTGCAAAATTAACCATCCCGCAGCGTAATCCCACAATTTTTGCTTGCCGTGCAGGTAGACTTGGATTCGTCCTGAAGCAACCCAGCACCAATCTAATGCAATGGCGCCTAGACTTCGTTGAGAGGCATAAGGCGGTTGGCCAGCGATGCGCGCGGCCATGTCAGTGGGTAAACGTTTGAAGTCCACACCTGCCAGGCATTTCTTAACAGGGGTTTCAAAATCGGGCGCATTCATACGCTGTCCATTTAAAAATGCACCGTGGCCTTTTTCAGCGTAAAAGCATTCGTCTCTCTCTGGATCATAAATTAAACCCAGTTCCACTTCGCCGTTGCGAATCAAAGCCAGTGATACACAGTAGTACGGTAAGCCATGAGAAAAATTACTGGTCCCATCAATCGGGTCAAGTACCCAAACACCCTCTGGGTTTTTCAGTGCTTCTTCTTGTTCTTCGACACTCATTTCTTCGCCAAGCAAAGCGATCTCTGGATAAACCGAGCTTAGTTGAGCTTGAATGCAGTTTTGCATGGCGGTGTCCGCTTCAGTGATAATACTGCCGTCATCTTTATAGGATTTGCTGACATTACGAAAACGGGGTTTAAGTTCTTCTTCTGATGTGTTTCTCAGAATGTAAATAAGTTTTTTGATATCAATATTCATCGTTGTTGTCTTCGCTCTGCTCAATTTGCGGCATGATTTTCACTCGTTCAATAGCCATTTGAGATGTTTCAAGGATTTCAATAGGATAACCTTCAATTAAGATACTGGTACCTTCCGGGGGTATGCTTTCAAAATGCTCAAGTAAGAGTCCGTTGAGTGTCGAAGGTCCGTCCTCTGGAAGGCCTAATTCGTATTCTTTATTGAGCTCTCTAACGTAAATGCCTGCATCCACTAAGAATGTATCACTTGTCTTATGTTTGATAACATCCGGAGTGTCATCTGCCACATCAGATGTGAATTTACCCACGATTTCTTCTAGGATATCGTCAATCGTTGTGAGGCCTTCGATGTCGCCGTATTCATCAACAACTAGTCCCATTCGTTCTTTTCGTTGGCGGAAATTGGTCAATTGTTGGCTGAGGTTGGCGACCTCTGGAATAAAGTAGCTTTCACGAGCAAGATCTACCAGCGTTTGTTTAGTGATGTTGGGTTCATCTCGAAGGAGTGGCAGTAGATCGCGGATGTGAAGGATCCCTTTTATATTGTTAATTGTGTCTTCGTAGACAGGCAAGCGAGTGTATGGCGTATTCTTGATAGTCTCGAGGATTTCTTCGAGTGATAACTCAAGGTCTAATCCAACGATTTCATGTCTTGGGACCATGATGTGGTTAACAGAGACATCCTTCAAATCAAGAATTTGTAGCAACATTTGTTGGTACTGGGCTGACATATGATGCCCAGCTTCTAAAACAATCGATCTTAGCTCGTCAGAGGTCAGTGGTTTCTCATTGGATTCAACGTTATTGACGCCAAAAAGTTTCAAGAAATTATTTGCAACAAAGTTCACCACTGCAACTAAGGGGGAAAGGATTCTCAGTAAAGGCCTTAAAACAAGCGAAGCTGGGTATGCCACTTTTTCTGGATAGAGTGCTGCCATTGTTTTAGGAGCAACTTCCGAGAAGATTAAAACGACAAGTGTTAATAATCCTGCTGCGACGGCAATACCGCTTTCGCCCATCAATCGCAGAGCAATAATGGTTGCAATGGATGAAGCCAAAATATTGACGAAGTTATTGCCTAACAAAATAACACCAATCAATCGATCAGGTTTTTCCAGTAACCTGCTGACCCTTACAGCACCTTTGTCACCTTCATTGACTTTGTGACGGAGGCGATAGCGATCTAAGGCCATCATGCCTGTTTCCGAACTTGAGAAGAAAGCAGATA
>JAAZVR010000013.1 GCA_018623305.1 Thiotrichales bacterium
CACTGGGTTGATGCAATTTGACTTATTTCATGCCTACACGGTGGATGCTCATACAATTTTGGTCGTCCGAAATCTACGCCGTTTTTTCATCAAAGCATTCAAAGAAGAATTGCCACACGCTCATAAAGTCGCTTTAACCATCCCTAAACCTGAAGTACTTTATTTGGCGGGTTTATTTCATGACATTGCCAAAGGCCGCGGTGGAGAACACGAGATTCTAGGTGCCGAAGACGCACTGATTTTTTGCCGTCAACACTCCATGAGTGAATACGATGCAAAACTTGTGTCATGGCTGGTTCGACATCATTTGGACATGTCCACCACGTCTCAGAAAAAAGACATTTCAAATCCAAAAGTCATTCATGCATTCGCTCAAATCGCTGAAGACCCAGTTTGGTTTGATTATCTGTATTTATTAACGGTTGCCGATATGCGTGCTACATCTCCCAAGGTGTGGAACAGTTGGAAAAACTCATTACTGATTCAACTACTCAACAGTGCAAAACATCACCTGATCGAAAATCGCACTCAACCCGTTAAGCTCAAAGATCATATTGAGGAGCGTAAAGAATCCACATTAGAGTTATTGAGCAAGCAAGATATCCCAATCAGCAGTTGTGAGAAACTGTGGGAAACATTGGGTAATGACTACTTTCAAAAACATCGTTCTAATGAAATTGCATGGCACACTCAGCAAATCATCGAACGCCATGATTTGCCAGCAATCAGCACACGAAGCTCCAGTATTCATGGTTCAAGTCAAATCATGGTTTATATGCCAGATCAAGATTTTATATTTGCAAGATTAGTGCGCACGCTGGATATGATGCATTATCAAATCATGGATGCAAAACTGTTTAAAACAGAGAATAATTTTATTTTAAACACCATCAACATCCTCGATAGCGAAGGCCAATTAATTCACGATCACAATGCCTTAATTGAAATTGAAGAGGGCATCAAGCAGGTATTGGTGAATAATTTCAATGATAAAGAACTGTGCAATGTGCCATCTGTCGCATTTTTAGGACGCCAACTTAAATCGTTTGAAGTCAGTACAGAAGTTAAACTGCATGAGGACTTAGCGGGGCGCATCATGATAGAGTTGTCCACTCGAGATAGACCGGGTTTACTGCGTGCTGTGACAGCTGTATTTTGTCAATTTAATTTAAAAATTGTCTCAGCCCGAATTCACACCGAAGGAGAGAAAGCGGAAGACCAGTTTGTTGTGGAAAACGATGGGCTTGAAAGCGACCATCAAAAAGCAACATTCATTAAAGCGCTTGAGGATCAAATCACCCTTTGAACACACTCGATGGCATTGCCATCGGGGTCTCTAAAAAATAAGGCCTTACGACCTGAGCGACTCATAGTATATGAAACATTATTACTATCGAGTTGCTTCTGAATGGGCTCAATCGAAACAACTTGAATAGCAAAATGCTGATCTCGTCCACCATGCTCCGGCAGACTTTCTGCGTTTCGAGGGTTTTCAAGATTAAGTAAGTGCAATTGGTGCGTCTCACCTAAAGCCAACCAAGCACCATCAAACCCTAAATCAGGTCGTTCAATTAACGGCAAACGCACCACATCTTGATAAAACGACAAGCTGATATCTAAGTCGTTGACCAAAATCGAAACGTGATCAATACCCAGAACATTAGACATTCGACCACTCAAAGCCTTCAACATAGCGCGTTGGATCTTGAACACCCGCATCCAAAAACCCTTGATGACGCAAACGACACGCATCGCAACGACCACACGCCTCACCTTGCGCATTCGCCTGATAACACGTCACCGTCGCAGCATAATCAACACCCAGATTTGTACCTGCTTGGATAATTTCACCCTTAGTCATTTCAATCAAAGGTGCATGAATTGTAAATGGGCGGCCTTCAACCCCTTCTTTTGTGGCCAAATTCGCTAATGCCTCGTAGGCCTCAATAAAAGCGGGACGACAATCAGGATAGCCAGAATAATCGACCGCATTTACGCCAATAAAAATATCATGCGCACCAACAACCTCCGCTAGACCTAATGCAAACGATAAAAAAATCGTATTTCTAGCAGGCACATATGTATTAGGAATTCCATCAGACTCTGTTTCAGGAACACTCATCGATGAATCTGTAAGAGCTGACCCACCAAAAGCGTCTAAATGAATCGACATCACTCGGTGTGAAGCGGGTTTTTGAGCATCAATGACTCTCTGAGCTGCTTGCAATTCTGCATTGTGCTTTTGACCATAATCAAAGGACAACGTGTGACATTCATAGCCTTGCGCTTGCGCCATTGATAAAACCGTTGCAGAATCTAACCCTCCCGAAACAAGGACCACAGCTTGCTTTTTCACTGTTTTAACTCGCGTAATTTTTGCGCCGCTAACGTATCAGCTTGAGAATTAGGGTAACGCTCTCGAACTTGCTTTAATCGTTGAATTGCTCGATTAGTGTCCCCCATTTCAATCAAACAAAAACCTTGCTTTAACAAAGCGTCCGACTCTTTATTCGCATTCGGGAATTGTTGAGAAACGGTTTCAAAGGCCTTTAAGGCCTCTTTAAATTGCGCCTGAACATAATAGGCCTCTCCCACCCAATACCAAGCATTCGGAATCAACGGATCCGCAGGAAACTTCTCAATCAGCTGTTTCAACAACTGCTGAGCCTGAGCGTAATTTCCATTCATCAACAAATCAAACGCATCATTGTAAAGTTTTTCAGATGCCGCCAAAGATTGCTCAGGTAAGTCTGTCGATTCATTCGGTTGAGCAACCACACCTTTTTGCTCTAGCTCCAAAAGGCGTCGATCCAAGTCTTGATAGAAATCACGGTTGCGTTTTTCCAAACGATCAATATCTCTTCTCAGAAATTCAATTTCATCGCGTAAGCTTAAAATTTCTTGCTGCAACATTTGCACGCGGTTATACATTGCCAAATCATTACCTTCAGCAGATACGTGACCTGATGCAATAAGAATAGTCGCTAGGGTTAATATCTTAAATTTCATTATCAATTCCTAGCGGTACTTAAATTCAACACGACGATTTTCAGACCATGACGCTTCATCATGTCCTTCATTGGCAGGATTTTCTTCACCATAGCTCACAACTGAAATTTGTTGTGCATTGACGCCGAGCACACCTAACAACTCTTCAACAGCCTTAGCTCGTCGTTCACCAAGAGCCATATTGTATTCTCGAGAACCTCGTTCATCCGCATGCCCTTCCAACACTAACAAACGATTAGGGGAAGCTTTAATAAACGCCGCATGGCCTTCAACAATCTTTTGATTTTCAGCACTCAACGTACTCTGATCAAAGCCGAAATACATGACATTTGCCAAAGTTCCACCCTGAGACTGCGGGGTTTGTTCAGCAGGAAGAAGCCCCGACTGGTCAGCCAAATCCGAGCTCGCTAATGATTGACCACCGAGACTTTGACCATTTAATCCCTGACCATTCTGAACGCCATATGATTCAACCCCGCCTGAACGAGGATCAGCTAAATCAACACTTTCTATTTGAGCTCCACTGCCTTTAACAACATCAACATCTCTCGTATCTTCTTCAATTTTATTGGCGGATGAACAACCTCCAAGAATTAGAGCGCCCATCAAAACTGCTAACCATTGCTTTTTCATAATTTACTCCAGAATCGGACCCCAAGCGGGCTCTCGCACATCCCCACTTGGTCCTGATAAACGTTGACTGACTTTGCCATCGACAGACAGCACCGATAAAACGCCACGATTACGATAAGTCGTCGCATAAATAATCATGTCGCCATTCGCTGAAAACGTTGGCGACTCATCTAAAAATGTATCACTGATGATATACATATCACCCGTATCTCGTTCCAATAAAGCGACATGGAAGTTACCATCCGCACCATGCACAACCGCTACTTTCTTTCCATCGGGAGAAACGGAAGGATGAGCATTGTACTTACCCGTAAATGTAAGACGAGTCACACCACGTTGACCTAATTTTTTCTCATAAATTTGAGGTTGGCCACTTCGATCAGATGTGAATAATAAAGAGCGTCCATCCGGCATCCAAGTGGGTTCTGTATCAATCGCCCAATGACGTGTAATACGCTCTAGCTTTCGAGTTGCAATATCCATGACATAAATTTCGGCATTTCCATCTCTCGACAAGGTCAATGCGAGTTTGCGTCCATCTGGCGACCATGCAGGCGCTCCATTGAGGCCTTTAAAACTCGCCAATTTCTCACGCTGCCCCGTCTCGACTGATTGAAGATAAACCTCTGATTTTTGTTGTTCAAATGATACGTAAGCAATCTGACGACCATCAGGCGACCATGAAGGAGATAACAATGGGTCCAACGAAGTCAATATTGGCTGTGGATTGAAACCATCCGAATCCGCGACTTCCAAAACGTATTTCTTCTGCCCCTGCTCTTTATTGACTGTTATGTAGGCAACTTTAGTGGAAAATACCCCTTTTACACCCAACAAATTTTCATAAATCAAATCACTTATTTTGTGAGAAAGCTCTCTAAGTCGATCCTGACTGACAACCCAACGCTGTCCTTCGATTTGCTTTTGTCTGAGTACATCAAACAAACGAACATCAACCTGATACTGTCCATTGCCTAATCGCTCTACTTGACCAATAACTAAATTTTCAACATTTGCATTTTTCCACTGAGAAAAACGAATGGCTTGAGCATTAGATGGAGTCGCAACAAGTTGATTTCGAGGTGTAATCTTAAATCGACCACTTCTTTGCAAATCCTGATTGACCACTTGGGTAATTAACTCATTGGCACACACTTGACCCATTGAGCAATTTAAACCACGGTCATTGAAAGGAACTATCGCAATAGGCAGAGCATTTTCAGCTCCTTCAGTAATTTCGATTTGCAAGACTGCATGCGCTTGTCCAAACGCGAACATCATCACTGCCAAAATAAATCTTTTCACCATCTCATCCTTTTAAGGTGTAAACGTAAATTCTATCACTCGTTCAAAAAGTGCTTGATCAGCAGGCTTAGGAAGCGGGGAAGCCTTTAACACTGCCTTTTCAACAGAGTCTTTAAAGCCTGGATCATTATTATTGCATTTAGACGCTTTTGCCGAGAGAACCTGCCCTGAAGGAGTCTGAGTTACTCGAACAACACATTCCCAACCTTGTTGAGCATTCGGTGGTTGACGCCAATTTTGTCGTACATCTTGCGCAATCATTGATACATACTGATTTTGCAATCGGGCCAATTGTTTTTGACGAGCTTGCTCTCTCTGAGCATCCTCTTTCATTCTTTGTTCTCGAGCTAACTGCTCTTTAAAAGCTTGTTTTCTCGCTTCTTCTTCACGCTTTTTACGTTCTGCCTCAAGCTTTGCAAGCCGAGCTTTTTCTTCTTTAGCTTTACGCTCTTCTTCAATACGCTTTTTCTCAGCGGCAATCCGTTTTGCCTCTTCCGCTTTGCGCTTCTTCTCTTCAGCCAATCGACGCTTTTCAGCTTCTTTTTGTTGTTTAACCGCTTCTTGACGCTTGCGCTCTGCTTCAGCTTTCGCTTTTGCAGCTTTTTTACGCTCAAGCTCCTGCTCTTTTTTAAGTTTTGCTAAACGGGCTTCTTCTTTCTTTTTCTCTGCCGCAAGTTTTTTCAAGCGTGCTTCTTCTCGTTTACGAGCTTTTTCTTCTGCAATACGTTTCTTACGAGCTTCCTCTGCTTTCTTTTCTTCTTGCAAACGTTTTTTAGCCAACTCTTGTTCTTTTTTACGCAACTTTTCTTGCTCACGTTTAATAGCTTGAACACGCGCTTCTTCTTCTTGTTTCTTTTTAAGTTCCGCGTTTTTTATACGTTGAATTTCTTGCTCAACGATTTTTGAATCAACACTTTGGGCTTTTACGATAGATTCAGTCGGCCTTGGCAATTCAACATTTTTAACCATTGGCTGATTTGGAGTCGAAACAGCTGTTGGCTTTATAGGAGCGAAGGACATAATCATCATTCCAAATAAAACCACATGAATCGCAACACTCAGCACAAATGCAACAGGATGTTTTTTGACAAATGACATCATAATTACTCAGCACCCTCAGTCATTAATCCAACCTTTTCAACACCTGCTTGCTGAAGACTCGCCATAGCAATCACCACTTTGCCATACGGCACAGCCTGATCAGCTTTCATCATAATACTTTGCTTGGGATTAATCATTCTCGCTGCTGTAACTTTCGCAATCATTGTCTGCTGGTCGACTGGTATAGACGGATCATCTGCATTGCTTAAATAAAACAACCCATTTGAATCAATCGAAACGATTAAAGGCAATCCCTGCGTCGTATCCACAGAGTTGGCTTGTGCATTTGGTAGATCGACCTCAACCCCTTGTTCAATCAAAGGCGCTGTCATCATAAACACCAATAACAAAACCAATGAGACATCAATGTATGGAACAACATTGATTTCAGCGATGATTTTTTTTCGCTGAGCGCGGAATCTCATCGTTCAACCTCATGCATTTTGCGCTGAACTAAATTGATAAATTCCTCTGAAAACATTTCGTAACGTGTCAATAATTTCTCTGTAGAAACGGATAGACGGTTATAAGCAATCACAGCCGGAATAGCGGCAAACAAACCCATTGCTGTGGCAATCAAGGCCTCAGAAATACCCGGAGCTACCATAGAAATCGTCGCATGCTGAACGGTTGCCAATCCTTGAAAGGCATTCATAATCCCCCAAACGGTTCCAAACAAACCAATGTATGGCGCCGAAGAACCGATTGTCGCCAATAGAGGCAAATGATTTTCCAAGGCCTCGGCTTGACGATTAAACATTAAACGCATATTGCGTTGAACCCCATCAACAATATCGTTCACTCTTGCGTGAGGCTTTTCTTGAAGAAACAAAAACTCTTTGTAACCCGATACAAATAAATACTCCATCCCTTCAGGACGCGCATCGGGACGAGCTGTCAAACGGTTATACAAATCATTTAGATCCTGACCTGACCAAAACTGATCTTCGAATTCTTTCGCTTTTTTCGTCGCTTTTTTAAGCTCTTTACGTTTTGCAAAAATCAACGTCCAAACAATCAGCGAAGCAATTAATAAAATCGCCATCACCGCTTGAACCACAACACTGGCTTCCAACACGAGGTGCAAAACACCCATCTCTACATTCATGCAATCTCCTGTCTAATCTTTTCTGGAATCGCGCAAGGTTTAAATTTTTCTGCATCGACACAAGCCAGCACAACACGCGCTGTATTTAATAAGGTTAAATTGTTAAGCAAAACGATGCGCTGTTCAAGTTCAATTCGGGCTTTTCCGACTTTCTTCACAACAACTTCAATATTTAATTCATCATCCAAGCGTGCAGGCCTTAAATAATTCACTTCGACTTGTCGAACAACAAACGCTAATTGATCTGTTTCAAGCAATTCATGCTGACTGAACCCTTTCGCTCTAAGCCATTCCGTTCGAGCGCGCTCGTAGTATTTCAAATAATTGGCATAAAACACTACGCCGCCCGCATCAGTATCTTCATAATAAACTCGAACAGGCCATACAAAATCAGTCACGTGTGACTCCTAAATGCTTATAAGCCGCATCAGTCGCTGTTCGGCCACGAGAAGTACGCACCAAATAACCTTGTTGTACCAAAAACGGCTCCACAACATCTTCCAGTGTTCCACGGTCTTCGCCAATGGCAGTGGCCAAACTTTCAATACCCACAGGCCCGCCACCAAAACGCTCCACCACAGCTTCAAGCATACGTTTATCCATCTTATCCAAACCGACACGATCGACTTCTAACATTTCCAACGCCAAATCCGCATTCGACTGCGTAATCAAACCGCCACCTTTCACTTGAGCAAAATCGCGCACACGTTTCAACAAACGATTGGCGATACGCGGCGTACCTCGAGAACGACGAGCGATTTCATGCGCGCCTTCCGATTCAATTCCTATATCCAATATACCCGCTGAGCGGGTGACAATCTGAGCCAGTTCGTCCGCGTTGTAATATTCCAAACGCTGCACAATGCCGAAACGATCGCGTAAAGGTGAGGTTAACATACCCGCGCGCGTGGTCGCACCAATCAGAGTAAATGGCGGCAAATCAATCTTGACTGAATGCGCCGCAGGGCCTTCACCAATAACGATATCCAACTGAAAATCTTCCATCGCAGGATACAGCACTTCTTCAACCACTGGACTCAATCGGTGAATCTCATCCACAAACAACACATCGCCATGATCCAAACGCGTCAAAATAGCCGCCAAATCACCCGGTTTCTCCAAAACAGGCCCTGAAGTTGATTTCAAATTCGCGCCCATTTCATGCGAAATAATGTTCGATAAAGTGGTTTTACCCAAACCTGGAGGGCCGTACAACAAAACATGATCGAGCGATTCTTGACGCATGGTCGCCGCCTGAATAAACAAACTCATTTGCTCACGCACACGCGTTTGCCCTATATATTCGTCTAAGGCCTTTGGACGAATACTGACATCCGAATTAAGATTCAGAATCTCTTCCGCTTGAGCTTGAGGCGAGACAATGCGATCGGTTTCAATCATAGACGCGCCACCGCTTGCAGAGCTGAGCGAATCCATTCTTCTGTTGAAAGACCTTCAGTTTCAACGGCTTTCAACATCTTCTCCGCTTCTTTCGCCTTATAGCCCAAAGCCTCTAAGGCCTGTTGTGCTGGCTCCATATTTGATGTCATTGGCATAACTAGGCTTGGCTGAATACCTCCAACACTGGAAACCTCGCCCATTGAAGGCACCTTATCGCGCATTTCGATCAGCAAACGTTCAGCCGTCTTCTTACCCACACCTGGCAATTTAACTAAAGCCGTGGCATTTTCTGCTTCAACGCATTGGGCAAACTCATTAACCGACATGCCCGATAAAATCGCTAAGGCAAGCTTTGCGCCCACACCATTAATTTTCAATAACTGTCGAAACAACTGACGTTCTTGAGCAGTCGAAAAACCATACAGCAAAAACGCATCTTCACGCACCACCGTATGAATCAACAAGCTAACTTTCTCTGATGGCTCCGCAGGCAATGTGCAATAGGTCGACATGGGCGCAAACACCTCGTAACCCACACCATTCACATCCAGCACCAATTCAGGTGGATTTTTATCCGTGACAAGGCCTGTCAAACGACTGATCATTTATGCGCCTCCTACAATGCGCGAGCTATCAAAGCCCCATTTATTTTTGCTTTGCTGAGTCATTTCTGAAGTTCCACGATTGTGTGCGTGACAAATCGCCACTGCCAAAGCATCCGCTGCATCTTCTTGCAAATCGCCTTTAACATCCAACAATCGCTTAACCATAAATTGCACTTGCTCTTTGCTGGCATGGCCTTGCCCGACCACCACACTTTTCACTTTGGTCGCACTGTATTCATGTACATTCAAGTCCATCAATACCGCAGCACACAAAGCCACACCACGAGCCTGCCCTAACTTCAAAGCCGATTCTGGGTTATTGTTCATAAAGACTTTTTCAAGGCCTACAACCGTTGGGCTGTGCTGTTCAATAATTTGCTGAATCCCTTGGTGAATCATTTTCAAACGATCGTGCATGGGTTTATCGCCCAAGCGAATACAACCACTCGAGACATAGGTCAGTTTTGACCCATTCACATCAATCAGGCCAAAACCTGTTTTACGTGAACCTGGATCAATCCCGAGAATTCTCATGCATCGCCAACGCCGAACTTCGGCAAGTTAATTTGATTAGAAAAATCGACCATACGCTGAATCGACTCAGCCGCTTTGACACGCACTGTCTCATCAATCTTGATTTCATTTTTATGCGAAACCAATTCATCGTATACATTTTTAAGATTATTCATTTCCATCCACGGGCAGTGCGCACAACTCGTACAAGTCGCGCCTTTCCCACCCGTCGGCGCAATCAACAATTCCTTACCTGGCGCCAACTGAGACATTTTGTGAAAAATGCC
This sequence comes from Thiotrichales bacterium, assembly GCA_018623305.1. Classification (GTDB taxonomy): domain Bacteria; phylum Pseudomonadota; class Gammaproteobacteria; order JAAZVR01; family JAAZVR01; genus JAAZVR01. The sequence goes on from JAAZVR010000013.1 coordinate 9,963, forward strand.
GTAATCCGTCGCGACAATAAATTGCTGATCGGGTAATTCTTGAACCGCTTTAATCAGCACTTTAGTTGAACCAACGACATCGCCTAAAGCCACAACGTCTTCAGGTGATTCTGGATGCACTAATACTTTCGCTTGTGGATTTTGCTCAATCAGTTTTTTCAATTCATGCACACGGAATTCATCATGCACAATACAGTGACCCTGCCAGCGAATCATATCCGCGCCAGTTTGCTCTTGAATCCAGCGCCCCAAATGACGATCAGGCCCCCAAATCATTTTGTGACCTTGTGCCTTCAAATGCTCGACAATTTGCAAAGCATTACCCGACGTTACCACCCAGTCTGCGCGAGCTTTCACTTCCGCACTAGTATTGGCATACACCAAGACCAATCGATCAGGATGTTCGTCACAGAATTTTGAAAACTCATCCGCTGGACAACCTAAGTCCAACGAACATTCAGCATTTAAGTCCGGCATCAAAACCGTTTTTTCTGGCGATAAAATCTTCGCTGTTTCGCCCATAAAGCGAACCCCAACAACCATCATGGTTTGCTGGGGTGCTTCAAGACCAAATCGCGCCATATCCAAAGAATCTGCAACATAGCCACCTGTTTCTTCGGCCAGTATTTGCAGCTCTTCATCCACGTAATAATGTGCGACCATCACCGCATCTTGGCGCTTCAACTCCGCTTTGATTTTTTCTTTCAGCTGAATTTTCTGAGCCTCATTCAACCAAGGCGAAGTGGGCGCTTCCAAAGCATGACGACGAATCGCCGCATCCAATTCAACGGGAATCGTTTGCGCGAGCGTGCTCATTATTCCGCCTCAGCGACCGGCTTACGAATTTTTAAGTTCAAGTCGCGAAGTTGTGTTGAATCCACCGCATTAGGCGCATCAATCATCAAACAAGCCGCTGAAGACGTTTTAGGGAATGCAATCACATCACGGATTGAATCTGCACCCGCCAACAACATCACTAAACGGTCTAGACCGAAAGCCATACCCGCGTGTGGAGGACAACCGTATTTCAAAGCATCCAATAAGAAACCAAACTTCTCTTGTGCTTCTTCATCGCCAATACCCAACAATTTAAATACCGCCGCCTGCATATCTGTATCGTGAATACGAACAGAACCACCACCGACTTCAATACCGTTCAATACCAAGTCATACGCACGAGACAACAATGTCGTCACATCTTCAACCGCAGAAATTTCTTCTGTTGATGCTTTCGGATGCGTGAATGGATGGTGAAGTGCCGCAACACGCGCCGTCGCATCATCCTGCTCAAACATAGGGAAGTCAACAACCCAAACTGGTTTCCAATCGCCTTCCATCAACTCAAGATCTTGTGCCACTTTCACACGCAAAGCGCCCAAAGCTTCGTTCACAATCTTCGCTTTATCAGCACCGAAGAATACGATATCGCCATCTTCTGCCCCCACACGCTCAAGAATTTCCATCACTTGATCTGGGAAAAACTTAACAATCGGTGATTGTAGGCCTTCAACGCCTGAAGCAATGTCGTTAACTTTGATGTAAGCCAAACCTTTGGCACCGTAGATACCTACGTATTTGGTGTAATCGTCAATTTCTTTACGCGACAATTTCGCACCGCCCGGTACACGCATTGCTGCAACACGACCTTTAGGATCTTTCGCAGGGCCAGCAAACACCTTGAAGTCGATGTCTTGCAACAAATCAGATACCGTCGTCAATTCCAAAACGGTACAACGCAAATCAGGACGGTCAATACCGTACTTTTCGATTGCTTCCGCATAAGTCATTGTTGGGAACTGAGCTGGCAATTCAACGTCAATCGTATTTTTGAACACCTGACGCGTCATTTCTTCCATCAAACCCATCACTTCATCTTCGCTCATGAATGATGTTTCAACGTCAATCTGGGTAAATTCTGGCTGACGATCAGCACGTAAATCTTCATCACGGAAACAACGTGCGATTTGATAGTAACGATCCATGCCCGACATCATCAACAACTGCTTGTAGATTTGTGGCGACTGAGGCAAAGCAAAGAATTCACCTTGGTGAGTACGGCTTGGCACTAGATAATCACGCGCACCTTCTGGCGTTGATTTGGTCAAAATCGGCGTTTCGATATCCATGAAACCATTGTCATCCAAATAGTTACGAACAAGGCTCGTTACTTTCGAGCGCAAACGCATGTTGTATTGCATTTCATCGCGACGCAAATCAAGGTAGCGGAATTTCAAACGCGTATCTTCACCGACATTTTCATCCAACTGGAATGGAATTGGCGCAGAAGCCGATAGCACTTCAAGGCCTTTCGCCAACATTTCAACTTGGCCTGAAACCATATTGTCGTTCGTTGTGCCTGCTGGACGATTACGTACGCGACCTGTGATTTTCAAAACATACTCACTTCGAACACGCTCAGCTAAAGCAAAAATTTCTGCCGTATCTGGATCGACAACCACCTGCAACAAACCTTTCGCATCACGCAAGTCGATAAAAATCACACCACCGTGATCTCGACGACGATGAACCCAACCACTCACGGTAACGGTTTGGTCAATCAACTCTTCATTCACTTGACCACAATAGTGCGTACGCATTGTCATTTCTGCTCTTCCTTTAATTTTTCAAAATTCTCACGTTCCGGCCACGGCGGTACAACAACCCCACCTGAAATTACCATTTTCAGGGCTTCGTCCACCGACATTTCCAGCTCAATTAAATCGTCTTGCATGCACATAATAAAAAATCCCGACGTCGGATTCGGCGTCGTGGGTACAAACAAGTTTACTATTTCTTCACCCCCCGCTTTGCATTGAGCCTCGCCCAAGCCTAAGCTGGTTTGAAACGCCAAGGTCCATAAACCTTTGCGTGGATATTCGATTAAATACACTTTTTGAAAGCTTTGCGTTCCATTACCAAAGAAAGCTTCCGCAATTTGTTTTACACCCGCGTATAAGGTTCTGACCAAGGGAATTCGTTCCAAGAAGGATTCCCATAAACGCATAATCTGGCGACCTAAATAATTAGTCACCAGCATGCCGGTGAAAAAAATCACCACGACGGACAAAATCAAACCCATACCAGGAATGTCATAGCCTAACAGCGCGCTCGGTCTGTAGGCCTCAGGCAACCACATCAGGGTGCCATCAAACAGTTTGACCAAAAAGTTAACCGCGAGAACGGTAATCCCTAACGGCAACCACACCAACAAACCTGCAATTAAATAACGGCGCACCAGTGTCCACATGGTTTTAATCCACTGCAAAATAAAATAGTGTGTATTATAGCTAATAACTCAGGATTACCGACAAGATTGTCATGTCAAAACCGCAATTGAAAGTTAAATATCTTCCCATTGATTCAGGCGATGAACTCATCGCTTACATTCATCAAGATTCGAAATGGATTCAAGCCCTTGGATTACGCGCACGTGCACTGATTGAAATTCACAACCAAGCACGTACCATCATCGCAACACTGCATTTAATCGAAGCGGACAGTTGGTTGGGGAAAGATGAAATCGGACTATCAACCGAGGCCTTTAATTTACTGGACTGCCCAATCAATCATCGAGTCAATATTGCTCCCAGCGAACCCAATCATTCCATGCACTATGTTCGTGAAAAGATTGCGGGCGAACCTTTCACGCAATCATCACTCAATGAAATATGCCAAGACATTGCGCAGCACCGCTACTCTCCGTCAGAAGTCAGCGCATTTTTGGTCGCCTGCGCACAAACTCGCTTGAATCGGCAAGAGATCCTGTATCTCACTCAAGCCATGATCAACCAAGGCAAAAAACTGGACTGGAACAGTCATTTCATTGTCGATAAACATTGCATTGGTGGAATCCCAGGCAATCGAACAACATTGATTGTCACTCCAATTATTGCCGCATTCGGATTGACCATGCCCAAAACATCCAGCCGTGCAATTACATCACCTGCGGGCACAGCCGACACCATGGAAGTCTTCGCTAATGTGAATTTATCCATGTCAGAAATGCAAGCTGTCGTACACGAACATCAGGCCTGCATTGCTTGGGGCGGAACCGCCCAACTCTCGCCAATTGATGACCTCCTGATTAAAGTCGAACGTCCTTTGATGTTGGACTCACAAGGCCAAATGATTGCCTCTATCTTGTCGAAAAAAATCGCCGCAGGCGCTACTCATTTATTACTGGATATCCCAGTCGGACCTTATGCAAAGGTCAGAAGCATGAGCGAAGCACAACGACTCAAGCAAGAATTTGAGTTCGTCAGCGATCATTTAGGCATGCATACCCAAGTGATCTTAACCGACGGCACCCAACCCATTGGACGAGGCATCGGCCCTATTCTTGAATCCAAAGATGTCATCGCTGTGCTTGAAAACCAAATGGACGCACCTCAAGATTTACGTGAAAAATCACTCAAAATGGCGGGGCACATTTTAGAGTTCTCACCCAATGTCCGTGGCGGTCAAGGTTATGAAATCGCCAAACAAATTCTTGAATCAGGTCAGGCCTTAAATAAATTCCGCGCCATCACAGACAGTCAAGGCCTCAGTCCTATTCATGAAAACATGGGCAAATATACGCTGAACATTCAAGCAACTGAGACAGGCACGATTCAAGCCATCAACAACCGACATATTGCTCGCC
>JAAZVR010000103.1 GCA_018623305.1 Thiotrichales bacterium
ATTTATTTGAATGGTCAGCACCAGCACAATGCGGGCAATCCGGAACTGGGTCCACGCCCCCCTCACTTCCAGGATGGCAGCGGCTAATACGGCGGATGGATAGCCACCCTCCTTTGAGTAAACCGTGGTGTTTCAAGGCTTCAACAGTGTAGTGGGAACAGCTTGGGTAAAAGCGGCAACGAGGACCTAAAAGAGGGCTTATAAACCACTGATAAAACTTAATAATAACCAAAAACGGGAAGATAATTAGCTTACGAAGCATAACGCTCACAACTTTGAATGGCTTGAATAACCACTGAAGTATCAATCTCAGATGAATGATATAGCGTTAGCATAGTATCCTTTAAATCAACTTCCTGCATTTCCACGATTTCAGCGTTCCCCCAGATTTCAATCTGAGCCGTATAGCCAGGAGATGAAAATATTGCCTTAAAACCCTCGACTGGTTCAATGTAGCTGCAGAGCATTTGCAGGGTTTCTTTGAGTTGCTCTAAATCATAAAAAGAGTTCAGTTCAAGTTCAGTAATTAAACAGTCACGAGCAAATTCCTCAATAGATAATTGAGAACGTTTGAGCTCTTGTTGGAGCTGATTGAAAGGAATTTGAATAGACACGATGGGTTATGAGGTCAGTGACCACCACCGCATTGTGCAGAACTGGGTGCTTGTTGCCCTTTGTCCAACCATTCTTGTTTTGTATAGGTATGTAAGCCGAGTGCATGAATCTCTGATAGCTCAGCTGCTAGCAGTTTATTAATCAAGCGATGACGCTCAATTAATTTAAGCCCTTCGAAATCAGAAGTAACCACTGTAACCTTAAAGTGAGATTCGGAGGCGGGTCCCGCATGCATATGACTTTCATTGATAACGTTCAAAACGTCAGGTGTTAATGATTCTCTCAATTTTGCTTCGATACGGGACTTCATGGTCATTATTCAGTGACTTCCTCAGCTATTTCATTCAACAAATCGTTAATCGGTGCATATGTAGGATCGTCCATATAAGGTTTGCGGAACGTAACATACACCTTATCCTCTTCACCCGTTAAAGTATAAACCGCCATAGCGTATGGACACAATGAAATATTATGAGGGTTGGATTCAACTAATTTATGAGACAAATCGGCTTTGCAGAACAAGTGGATTAAGGCCTCGTCTTTATATACGGGGTTTTTAACGCCCAAATCCGGGCCTGTTCGGTCCAACATTGTCTTAGCATGTGACGTGTAACTGATGACCATTCCACGGCTGGTAATGGCATCTTGTAAATCTGCATTCACATCCTCAAATGAGCCCTCCGTGCTGTAAACCACTGAGGGTCCGATTTCCTGAGGTGCTGCAGCTACACTTAATGGAATCGTAAGCGCAGCAAACAAAGCAAGCATAGGTTTCATAGTATTCTCCATATTAGTTTTTTCTAATATGCTACCAATTTAGATCTGACTTCTCAACGCTAATTCGCGTGGATATGGGTTCCAGAAGTATTGATTTGCCATATATTCATTCGGAAATCGTCGGAAATAATCCTCGAATAATGTCGTAACTGTAATAAAAGGAATCTGCCCTTGATGATATTGACCAATAACATTCAGTAATGACTGCTTATCATCCTTTGAAATATCTCTTTTTAAAAAACCCAAAATATGTGTAACAACATTAACACGACGCTTACGAGTTGCTACTTTTTTCAATGCTTGCATTACAGTGAGAATGTAGGACTGAGCGAATTCCTCAAGATCGGTTTGCTTGCCGATTTGAGCAATCATTCGCCCTAACTCGCGGTACAGTGGCTCATTACACTGAAGGATTAAAAACTTATGACGAGTATGAAAGTCAACAATGTCTTTTTTGGTCAATCCCTGTGCTACCAATTCTCGCCAACGCATTAAAGTGTAAACACGGGTGATAAAGTTTTCGCGTAACGGTTGATCATTCAAGCGCCCTTCTTCCTCGCAAGGAATCAATGGGTTCTCCGCCATGAACACTTTAGTGTACTGACCATAGGCGCGTTCATTATGAATCGGTTGACCATTTTCATTGTAAAGCTTAACTCTTTCCATTCCACAACTGGGGCTTTGGCTTTTGAAGATATAGCCACAGATTTCAGTGCGCTCTTTAGCCTGTTGTATAGCGTATTGGGTTAAGTCATCGGTCACATCGACACGAATATCATCGATTTGTACGATGCGGTGTTCGCCATTTAGCTTGCGAACGTGAATGGGAGTTCTTGGAATGCCCATGCCTATAGCCACTTCAGGACAAATAGCTTGATATTCAAAGTAATCTGCTAAAACATCGGTAGTAAAACGGTGGCGCTTGTGGCCACCGTCATATCGTACTTCATCACCAAGTAAGCAAGAACTGACTGCAACTGGGATTTTAGTCATGAGCATCTTCCATATGAATCTTAATCATCTCAGCGGGTTCAGTTTTATCTTTCCAGTAATCCATTGCTGCTTTACGAGATTTTTCACGCGCTTCATCACTCGCCAATTCCCAACCCTGAGTGTGTTTTTTAACGAGATCCAACATCATATCAATGTGGTCATCTCGCTCATTTAGGCATGGGATGTAATGGAAGCTTTCACCACCAGATTCTTCGAAATACTCTCGGTTTTCTTCATCAATCTCTTCGATCGTTTCTAAACAATCTGCAGAGAAACCTGGACATACAACATTCAAAGATTTAATACCCTCACCCGGCAATGCATGCATTCGTCCATCTGTGTATGGTTTAAGCCATTCTTCTTTACCGAATAATGACTGGAAAGACAATTCCCATTCATCTTTCTCTAGACCCAATTCTTCAGCAATCAATCGAGTCGATTTGTGACAATGACCGAAATAAGGGTCACCCTTTTCGAAATAGCTCAATGGAGTTCCATGCAAAGAAAACAATAGTTTTTGTGGTTTACCGTGCTCATCCCAATGCTCGCGAATACTGTTTGCAATTGCTTTGATGTATTTCGGTTCTTCATAGTAATTATTGATAAAACGCAACTCAGGAACCCATCGCCATGTCGTCAATTCTTTGACCACAGCATCGAATGTTGAACCTGTCGTTGCAGCAGAGTATTGAGGGTAAAGAGGCAATACTAAAATCTTTTGACAGTTAGCTTCTTTAAGTTCCAGCAAAGCAGACTTAACTGATGGGTTACCGTATCGCATACCCAATGCCACGTGATAAGTATCATCTGACAATGAGTTCAACTGGTCTTGAAGTTTGGCTTGCTGCTTTTTGGAAATAACAAACAATGGAGAGCCTTCGTCTGTCCAAACACTTTGATAAGCCTCGGCTGATTTTTGTGGTCGAGTGTTGAGTATGATCCCATTCAAAATCAACGTCCAAAGTAACTTTGGCACTTCGACTACTCGACGATCAGATAGAAACTCTCGAAGGTAAGTTTTTAATTCTGCTCGGTGAGGTGCATCCGGTGTACCAAGGTTAAGCAATAAAACACCAATCTTTTGCTTAGTGCCTGCAACATACTTTCGTGTGCCTAAAAATTCTTCAGCCATCTTCTTATATCTCTCTACTATGTGTAATACTTCTCATAAGTGTACAACAGTTGTACAATGCGTGCATGAAAAGCGCTATTATCATTTTAAATCATCATCTTCGACTGGAAGACAACCCTGCTCTGTTTGAAGCCTCTCAATCTCATGAACGAGTGATCGCAGTTTATTTGCACTCTGGTTCTAAAGCCAATGCCAGCGATGTTCGATTGCATCATCGATTAAAGCAACTCGAATCGTCCGTTTTTTGTGTAGATGTTTCTCAAGGCCTACAAACGTTTGTGGATTTCTGTCGATTTTATCACGCAGACACCGTCTTTATTAACGCAGTTCACCGAGTTCATTTGGGTTATTGGAAAACAATTTCTCAATCTCTCGAAAAAGCTGAAATTCAATCCCGTTCTGTTGAAGCCGATTTAATCGACTACTCGGGCTTTTTGAATAAACAGGGTGGTTTTTTTAAGGTCTATACGCCTTTCTGGAAAGCATGGGTGGCTCAAGCTTGTTTACGAGAACCTTTGCCTAAAGTCCAGCCTTACGCGGTTGAAACGACTGATTATTCGTG
>JAAZVR010000104.1 GCA_018623305.1 Thiotrichales bacterium
AGCCGCATTGATGACACCCTTTAATGCCAACGCAGAAGAAGTGTTTTCATTGGATGTATTGCCCATTGAGGAGCGCACCGCGGATACCAACCCGTATGCCGAGCCAAATGCGCCTTATAAAGCGAAAAAATCAGGCGATGATCGTTACAAGCGTGATTTAGCGGACTTGCCGAAAAACATCAGTGTTTTAACCTCGACTCAAATTGAAGAATCGGGTTACAGCGATTTACGTGAAATTCTCGACGCTCAGCCTGGCATTACCTTGGGGACAGGCGAAAACGGCAACGCGTTTGGTGATCGTTACATCATTCGTGGTCAAGAAGCGCGTTCCGATGTGTTTGTCGATGGCTTGCGTGATCCTGGTATGACCATTCGTGAAAGTTTCGCAACCGAGCAAGTGGAAATCACCAAAGGCCCTGATTCAAGCTTTGGGGGTCGAGGCACGACAGGCGGTGCGGTGAACTCGGTTACGAAAAAAGCCTCTACAGATTATGATTTTAATAAAGGCTCGATGGCGTTGGGTTCAGACAAACATCAGCGCATCACCATGGACAGTAACCATGTGATTAACGACACCACAGCTGTGCGTGCGAATGTATTGTTCAGTGCTCAAGAAACACCTGATCGTTCACCCGCTGAAAGCGAGCGCCAAGGTGTGGCCTTGTCATTGGTTCATCAGGCTTCGGATAAGCTAGATATTGCAGTGGATTATTACCGCCTAGAAGCGGACGATATTCCAGATTTAGGCGCGTATTTCAAAGACCATGATAATGATTCATCCACCGCACGAATCATTGAAGAAAACCCGCCTGTCTATGCTCAGGAAGATGATTTTATGCAGTCGGATGTTGAAACCTTTACCGCTCATTTGGATTATCAAATCGACCCTGATATGCGAGTTTCAAACACCACGCGTTACGGTACTACCGATAACGGTTATGTGGCGACGGGTACACGTCAAACCACCGCGTTGACGTTTGATGGGGTGGATGTGAATGATTTTGCCACGACGCGATTATCCACTCACCAAGGCTGGCAGGAAGTCGATTATTTGGTAAACCAAACGAATTTACACTGGGATAAAACCATCGCAGGCAAAAAACATGAATTACTGTTTGGGTTTGAGCATTCGGATCATAAGGTGTTGAACGGTGTCTATGACATCACCAGCAATGGCAACACCAACTGTACCTTTACGGGACGAGGAGGCACTGTATCAGACGGTTACTGTATTAAAGATGCCAGCGGCAATCTTGTGAATGGCGTGAATAGCTTGTTGGATTCAGACATCGCTCGTGGCGATTGGGATTCCGACTGGGCGATTCAAACGCAATCCTTCTCAGTGATGGACACCGTTGATATCAATGATAAGTTGACGATGATGGGCGGTATTCGTGCGGATATGTACGACTTTGAATTATCGACTCAAGGACGAAATACGGGAACTTATGAAGACTCTCAAACGGTCTTCAACTACCACTTAGCAGGAACTTATAAAGTGCGTCCAGACGTGATTGTCTATGCCAGTTATGCAACGGCGTCGGATATCAATGGCGGTGAGTCGGATGTGGGCACAAGTTCTGGCTACGGCGGTGCAGCGATTAATGATGACGGCTCTATGGAAGCCAATCCAGAGAAAACTCGCAGCATCGAAATCGGTACTAAATGGAACGTAATGGACGGTAAATTACTGGCAACGGCCGCGTTATTTAACATTAAGAAAACCGATGTGATGGAAGGCGATGGCTATGAATCGACGGGCTCTTTCAACACAGGCGGCAACGAAGTTCAAGGTGTGGAATTTGGTTTAGCGGGTAATATCACGCCGAAATTGTCCGCGCACGCAGGCCTTGCCATTATGGAATCGGAAATTACCGAATCAGCCACCGCGGAGAATATCGGCAAAGACATGGCGAATTTCGCAGAGGTGTCTTGGTCAGCGCAATTTAAATACCAAGCGAACCGTGATTGGGCGTTGGGTTTAGCAGCGAAATATGAAGGTGAGAAAAAAGTGGGACAACCTGATTCCGCAGGCAGTGATACTTACATTATCCCTGATTACACCGTATTTGATGCCTTTGCCAATTACCGTTTCAGCCGTCAGTTGAATGCCCGTTTGAATGTGGGTAATTTAACCAACGAGACTTACTATACTGCGGGTTATCGCTCGGGTGATTTCTTGTACTTAGGCGATGCACGCACGGTGCGTTTGACATTGAATTATGACTTCTAAACCCCTTCTATCGACTTTGAGTCACATCCCTCCCGAGGTGTTGTGTGCTCAAGATTATGAAGTCATGGCGGAGTCGTTTATCGATCCCGCCACTTTTGCTTATATTGCGGGTGGTTCGGGTGCAGATATCACCGCATCACGTAATTTAACATGGCCATCCCAATGGGCTTTGCAATCCAGAGTGCTTCGGGATGTCCATGAAGGCCATACGCAAGCTCCGATTTTTTTAGCGCCTGTGGCTTATCAGGCCTTGGCGCATATCAATGGAGAAATTGAAACCGCACACGCCGCTAAAGCGATGCAAGTGCCGATGATTCTGAGCACTTTATCCACGGTGTCTTTGGAAAAAATCGCTGAAATCGGTGTGCCACGTTGGTTTCAGCTGTATTTGCAACCGAATTGGGCAAATACCTTGGATTTGATTCAACGCGCGACCAATGCAGGTTATGAAAAGATTGTCTTAACGCTTGATGCAACGATTCAAGTGCCGTCTCATCGTGCGATTCGTGCAGGTTTTGTGATGCCTGAGTCGATTCAGGCGGTGAATTTGATGAATTACGATGTGAATTCAAGAATAGTGAAAGCGCCCGTGTTGTCGGATTTGGTAAGGGTGATTGAGGCCTCCCCTGTGCCTGTTTGGGTGAAAGGTATTTTGCATTCAGACGATGCCAAAGCCGCGATTCAAGCGGGGGCAGAAGGTGTGATTGTCTCCAATCACGGTGGGCGAACGATGGACGGTGTGGTTTCGCCTTGGCAAGTGTTGGAATCGATTCGGTCGGCTTTGGGGAGTGACGTTCCCATTTTGATGGATGGTGGCATTCGTTCGGGTCAGGATGTGTTTAAAGCGATGGCGTTGGGCGCGAATGGGGTTTTGATTGGGCGTTTGCAAGTTTATGCCAGCGCCGTTGCGGGTGCTTTGGGTGTCGCGCATATGCTGAAACTACTGCAAGAAGAATTTGAAATTGCGATGGCCGTGTGCGGTTGCGCATCGGTAGCAGAGATTAAGAGGGATTGTTTATGTTGATTGTATTGGAACAGGTTTTTTCGAAAGAAGAAGTCGCGGTTTTTCGTTCGCATTTGGATCAAGCGGATTGGGAAGATGGCTTAAAAACAGCGGGCACTGTGGCGGCGAATGTAAAGCGCAACCAGCAGCTGAATGACGAATCAGACACCTCCGTGGCCTTGGGCAATGAAATTCTACGCCGATTGGGCAATCATCCGACGTTTATTTCCGCGGCCTTGCCTGCGAAGATTTTGCCGCCGAAGTTCAACCGATACGCCGGCGGTGGCACTTACGGCGCGCACGTGGATTCGACCATTATGGCGATACCTGGCACGCGCGAGCAAATGCGCACCGATTTATCGTGTACGGTGTTTTTTTCCGAACCTGACGAATACGAAGGCGGCGAATTGCAAATAGAAACACCGTTTGGGATGCAAGAAGTGAAGTTGGCAGCGGGGGATTTGGTGCTCTACCCGTCCAGCAGTTTGCATCAAGTTGTGCCTGTGACTTCGGGCGCTCGTGTGTCGTCGTTTTTCTGGATTCAAAGTATGGTGAAAGACGAAGCTGAGCGCACTTTGCTGTACGATTTGGATCAGTCGATTCAGCGCATTACGGCGCAGCATGGCAAAGACGATGAGAGTTTGCTGAAACTCACAGGTGTTTATCACAACCTACTGCGCAAATGGGTTGAGGTGTGAATCGGTGGTGTAACTAAATTTGATTAGCGATGGAGTGGGTTTTAATAAATCGAGTAATGATTAAATAATTTTTTTAACGAATTAAGGAGAGCCAGTTTATAGGCTTTCTTTTTGACTATCGTTAT
>JAAZVR010000014.1 GCA_018623305.1 Thiotrichales bacterium
ATCAATGGAACTTCGGCGAGCTTATCGGGCGATGTCCCACCAATCCATCTCGAAACGGTTGCCGAACACACTTATGTTTACGACATGATGTATTCAGCAGAGCCCACTTCATTTTTAAAATGGGCCAGCGTCAATTCAAACCATCTGTTTGACGGATTGGGAATGCTGGTAGAGCAGGCTGCTGAGAGTTTTGAAGTTTGGACAGGATACAAACCTCAAACTCAACCCGTTATTCAAACGCTCCGAAATCAACTTTCCGAAGCTTGATGATTTTTAGCTAACTTGTAATAGTGCTCAGCTGAGTATTTAAAAAAGGCCTTCTCCTTATCACTTAAGGGGCGGGCTTTTTTTACGGGCGAACCGACCCATAAATAACCACTCTCCAAATGCTTACCAGGTGGCACCAAAGCATTGGCACCGATCAAAGTATGCTTTTCAATGACAGCGCCATCCAAAACCGTCGCACCCATCCCAACCAAACACTCATCTTCAATCGTGCAACCATGCAGAATGGCGTTATGACCTATAGTGACATAATCGCCGACTTTCGTTGGCGAACCTTCACCTGTCATTTCACTCGCGTGCGTTGCATGAACAACTGCGCCATCCTGAATATTCGAATAGCACCCAACCTCAAGTGTATTAACATCGCCTCGCATCACAGCCATCGGCCATACGTTCGCACCTTCTTTCAATATCGACTGACCCGATACATGCGCTTGTTTTGAGACCCATGCATCTTCGTGAATATTGGGTTTGAATTCTAGGTAATCGTAAATCATTTATCTTCCTTTAATGTTTCACGTGAAACTTGGTTTTTTTGAATTTGTCGAACAAAAAATCTCATCGGATGAATGGATTTTAACAAACGATTTGAAACGGGTGCTGGAGCGCCTGCTATATGATGCAAAAGAACATCCGCCGATAGGCTTGCGTAATTCAGCCCGTGCGAACCGAGCCCGCCAATCATAAAAACTTCTGGCAATAAGTCCGAATCATGCAGTGATGTATTCTTACCGCCCCTAAGCGCAGATGCGTATTTATCCCAAAAATCAGGCTTACTGTATATAGGTCCAACAATAGGCAAATGGTCAGGCGTTGTTGCTCGCCAAGAAACTCGCCCACCTTGAATATCATCCATTGTTTTCGATTGATTTAAGGCCTTATTGAACTCTGAAAGATTATGTTCGTGATCACCTTCTCTTAATTCGAGTTCAAAATCGTTATGATCAAATGTCGCACCAATTAGCGTCAAATCTTCTGCATAAATCGCATAACCTCCATACGAATAAGCCGCTTTCGTTTTTTTGGAGTCTGGCTTTAGATAGCTAATCTGTCCGCGTACTGGACGAATTTCAGGAATAAATTTCTTTACATCACAGCCTGTCGCCAAGACCACCGCATCAAAATCAGATGAGTCATAATCATCAAAATCCGTATTACTGACAACTTGAACATTCGGATGAGCCAACAGGTTCTGAACATATTTCTTCGGCTCAATAACCATTCCGATTGCGCTGTTTAGGCCACTTTCATTTTCCGAAATATAAGCCCCATCAAACGACCTTCTCGACAAAAACTCATCCGCCTTATCCTTATCCAAATTTTTGCTCCACAATGACATGACGCCATTAAGACAAACACTATCTTGCTTTTCTTTTTGATTAAGACCATGCAAAAATCCCGATTCACCAAACTCATAAAGCGGCGTATCCACACCCAACTTCACAGGTGGCCTTGAAAGACCTAATGGATTGCCAGATGCTTTGCTAGCGATTTCATTCTCTTTTTCGACCACCGTAACGCTACAACCATAATGTGCAAATGCTGATGCCGCATTTGCACCCGCTAACCCTGAGCCTACGATCAATATGTTTTTTACATTCTGTGATGCGTTACGATGAAACCATTCAGGTTTCACGTGAAACACATCACTGGCCAATGTGCCGACCAACATATCTCTTTTACGACCAAAGCCCTTCGTTTTCTGAACATCAAATCCCGCATCTTTTAGGCCTCGCTTGACAATACCCGCTGCTGTAAATGTTGCAAAAGTTGATTTATAACATGAGTGATTCGCCATGCCCTTGAACAATTCAGAGCTCCACATATCAGGGTTTTTTGAAGGAGCAAAGCCATCTAAATACCACGCATCAACTGTGTAACTTGTATTCAAAAACGTGTCTTGCACATCTCCAATATGCAACGTCAAATAAACGCGAGGCGCTATTTTTATTCGATGCACACCTGAATAAAGATGATTCCACACCTCAACCAAGCGCTGACTGTATTGCTCAAGCTCAGGAAAACATTTGAGCGCTTGGGTAAGATCATCTTTCTTCAATGGATATTTTTCAACCGAAACGAATTCCAAAATCCCAAGACATTCAGATTGCTCAAATAATCGCCATGTAGCTAAAAAATTAAGGCCTGTACCAAATCCTGTTTCTGCAATCACAAAAGGCTCATATTCGTTTAATTCAGAAAACCGTTGCGGAATATTATTGGCCTCAATAAAGACATATTGGGTTTCAGCAAGCCCATCATCCACCGAGAAATAAACATCATCATATTGCGAAGAAACGGGAACCTTACCTTCTCGCCATTCAATATTATTTTCATTAACATTCATCGGTGCTTTTGCCATAATCTCATTATCAAAAATTAGAGTTATTATAAATATGACAAGCTACAAAGATTTGCGCGATTTTATTTCAATGCTCGAAGAGCAAGGTGAATTGGTTCGAATTCATCAAGAAATTGATCCGTATCTAGAGATGACCGAGATTGCTGACCGCACCCTCAAGGCGCAAGGCCCTGCGCTTTTATTTGAAAATCCCAAAGGGTCTAGCATTCCTGTTCTAGCTAATTTATTCGGCACACCTAAACGCGTTGCCCTTGGAATGGGTGCCGAATCAACCGATTCTTTACGTGAAATTGGCGAATTGCTGGCATTCCTAAAAGAACCCAAACCACCTGAAAGCATTAAAGATGCGTTTCAATTATTACCTAAATATCGCAACGTACTTAATATGGGGCCTAAGCGAGTTAAGAAAGCCCCTTGCCAAGAAATCACTTTGGAAGGCGATGACGTTGATTTATCTCAAATCCCTATTCAAACCTGCTGGCCAGGTGATGCAGCCCCATTGATCACTTGGGGCTTGGTTATTACCAAAGGCCCTCACCAAAAACGTCAAAACTTAGGCATTTATCGCCAGCAAGTTATTGGCAAGAACAAATTGATTATGCGCTGGTTGAGCCACCGAGGTGGCGCACTTGATTACAAAGAGTTCCAACGTGTTAATCCAGGCCAACGCTTTCCTATCTCAGTTGCTTTAGGCGCAGATCCTGCGACAGTACTCGGAGCTGTAACACCCGTGCCTGACGCTCTCTCTGAATACGCCTTTGCTGGTTTACTTCGTGGCGAAAAAACCCGTCTAACAAAATCAATCGGAAATGATTTAGATATTCCAGCATCTGCGGAATTTATTCTAGAAGGCTATCTCGATGGTGAAACAGCGCCCGAAGGCCCTTATGGTGATCACACAGGTTATTACAATGAGGTGGATGAATTCCCCGTGTTTCACGTGGAACGTATTACCCATCGAAAAGATCCCATCTATCATTCAACCTACACTGGACGCCCACCCGATGAACCAGCGATTTTAGGCGTAGCCTTGAATGAAGTTTTTGTTCCGCTGATTCAAAAGCAATATCCAGAGATTGTCGATTTCTATTTACCTCCCGAGGGCTGCTCTTATCGCATGGCCATTGTCAGCATCAAGAAACGTTACCCTGGACACGCTAAACGAGTGATGATGGGAGTATGGTCATTCCTACGTCAATTCATGTATACCAAGTTCGTCATCATTGTTGATGACGATATTGACACACGTAATTGGGACGATGTTATTTGGGCCATTACAACCCGCATGGATCCAACACGCGATACGACTTTGGTCGACAACACTCCAATTGATTATTTAGATTTCGCATCACCTATTTCAGGCCTGGGCTCAAAAATGGGATTGGACGCAACCAACAAATTGCCGGGAGAAACAGATCGAGAATGGGGTGAAGTCATCGTTATGGATGAGCAGGTTAAATCGCGTGTTGATACAATATGGAACGATTTAAATATTTTTGGACAAAAGAATGAAAGCTAAGGTTTTATCGCGTACAGACATTAATTCAGATTTGATCAAGGTCAGATTGTTGCCTGAAAAAGAATGGTCATTTCAAGGGGGTCAATACTTGATGCTAGGCCCAAATAAAGATTGTGATTTAAAGCCTTTTTCAATTGCGAGCGGTCCAGAAACATTACCTGAGATTGAATTGCACATTCGCAACACACACGGATCAACTTGGATTGAGGAATTATTTAAAGCACTTAAACCCGAATCAGATGTAGAAATTGATGGGCCTTTTGATCACCTTAACAATCGACTTCCTCAAATAGAAAAGCACGTCATTCTTTTGGCTGGAGGAACAGGCTATGCACCCATGAAATCGATGCTCGGAGAATTACTCTCTAATGATCAATATGATTCAGTATCTCTTTATTGGGGCGCTCAATCAGCCGATGAGTTATACGAACACGATGAATTAACAGCATTAGTTCAGACAGAAGGCAAACTTCATTATTGTGGCTGCGTTTCGGGTGATACTGAAAGCACACATTGGGAAGGCTTCACAGGTTATATCCACGAGCGCGTGTTAATGGATTTTGAGGATATGTCTGAAATAGAAATCTTGGCTTGCGGACCTAAAGCAATGACAGAAGCTGCACTCTCATCATTTACTGAGCAAGGATTAAACCCTGAGTTATTTATCTCATAACCCAGTTAGAGGCACATAAGAGTGCCTCTTACTGAGCTCACTTTTTGTTAGGTTTTGTCCAATTTTTGATCGTTAACTGTTTAGATCGAGATAATGTCAAAAGCTCCTCAGGAGCATCTTTAGTAATTGTTGAACCCGCTCCTATCGTTGCTCCCGAACCGATCTCAACTGGCGCAACCAATTGACTGTCTGAACCAACAAACACATTATTGCCGATAATCGTTTGATGTTTATTAACACCATCATAATTACAGGTTATTGTCCCAGCTCCAATATTCACATCGGAACCCATTTGCGTATCACCGATATAACTTAAGTGATTCACTTTTGAACCCGCACCAACGACCGCTTTTTTGGTTTCCACAAAATTACCAATTTTTGAATTGTCACCCAGTTCTGTTCCTGGACGCAAACGCGCATAAGGCCCCACAGAAACAGCATTACCCATAACAGTTGAATCAATATGGGAGTAGGCCTCAATCACACAATCATCGCCAATCACACAGTCTTTTAACACACAATTAGGCCCAACCTTAACACGACTGCCCAATTTCACAGCACCTTCAAAGACAACATTAACATCGATCTCAACATCATTTCCAACGCTCACCTTACCTCGAATATCTACTCTGGAAGGGTCCAATAGAGTTACTCCATGGATCATCAATTCTTTTGCTTTTCGCTGTTGATAAATACGTTCCAATTCCGCCAACTGAGATTTATCATTTACACCTGCGACATCCCATTCGCAATCAGCTTGAACCGATAAAACTTCATAATTATCTTCACAAGCCATCGCCACGATATCGGTCAAGTACAACTCACCTTGAGCGTTATTCGAATCTAATTGAGAAAGCCATTTTTTAAGCTCCTTACCACGCACTGACATAATGCCTGTATTGACTTCCTTAATTTGATGTTGGGCATCTGTCGCATCTTTATGCTCCACGATGGCCTTAATCTGCCCATCTTCTCTGACAATTCTTCCATAGCCAGTTGGATTCTCTAAAGTGACGGTTAACAGTGCAATAGATGATTTATCTGCAAGCGCCTGTAATCGCTCAAGCGTTGAGTTTTTAACTAAGGGCACATCACCATATAGAATCGTGACAATATCATCATCTGCAAGCTCTGCCGATGTCATCTGTACAGCATGCCCCGTGCCTTTTTGCTCTGTTTGGCATATCCATTGAATAGACTGATTTGAAAAGGCGGCTTTAACCTGATCACCACCATGGCCATAGACAACAATCGGTGCCTTATCAGATAGCTCGCTCAATCCATTTAATACATGCGCCAATAGTGGCTTTTTAGCTAAAGGCTGTAATACTTTAGGCAATTGACTTTTCATTCTTGAACCTTTACCAGCAGCCAAAATAACAAAACGTGCGTTCATGTCCTCTCCTGAAAAAATTAGGGATACAGTTAATTATTAATGTAAATGATAAACAAAAAAAGGCGCACCGAAGTACGCCTTTTCAATCTCGAGGTTTAAATCTTAACGACCTAAACCCTGGTGAGACAATTTGTCACGCAGTTTTGAAATCATTGCTAATTGAGCAATTGATTCTGCCATTTGGATTTGTGCTTTCGCAATATCCAAATCTGTACTTGCGTTTTCCATCGCTTCTTGAGCACGCTGTTTAGCTTCTTCAGCTGCAGCTTCGTCCAAATCTTTTGCACGAATCGCTGTGTCTGCCAAAACAGTAACACCTGAAGGTTGAACTTCAAGAATACCGCCCGAAACGAAAATATGTTGGTCTTCACCATCCATCTCTACCAAAACTTCACCCGGCTTCAATTTAGAAAGCATAGGTGCGTGACGAGGCAAAATACCTACGTCACCCATTTCAGCTGGAGCAAATACGCGGTTAGCAGAACCTGAAAAGATTTCGCCTTCAGCGCTTACGACATCTACTTTAATCGTCATTGCCATAATCGTGACTCCTTACGAGTTCATTGACTTAGCATTCTCGATAACTTCGTCAATGTCACCACAATACATGAACGCTTTTTCTGGAAGTGAATCCAGCTCACCGCTCAAGATCATTTTGAAGCCACGGATCGTATCTTTCAACGAAACGTAACGACCGTCTTCACCAGTAAATACTTTCGCTACGAAGTAAGGCTGAGACAAGAAACGCTGTACTTTACGAGCACGCGATACAACTTGTTTGTCTTCTTCAGACAATTCATCCATACCCAAGATTGCGATGATGTCACGCAATTCTTTGTAACGCTGAAGTACTTTCTGAACGCCACGAGCAGTATCATAGTGCTCTTGACCTACCACTAGAGGGTCCAACTGACGAGAAGTTGAATCTAGAGGGTCAATCGCAGGGTAGATACCCATTTCTGCGATAGAACGGTTCAATACAACTGTCGCATCCAAATGAGCAAACGTAGTTGCTGGAGCTGGGTCAGTCAAGTCATCTGCAGGTACGTATACCGCTTGGATAGAAGTGATTGAACCAGTTTTAGTAGAAGCGATACGCTCCTGAACCTGACCCATTTCCTCTGCCAAGTTAGGCTGGTAACCTACTGCTGAAGGAACACGACCTAGCAATGCTGATACTTCTGTACCCGCCAAAGAGTAACGGTAGATGTTATCAACGAACAATAAAACATCACGACCTTCATCACGGAAGAATTCAGCCATAGTCAAACCAGTCAACGCAACACGTAGACGGTTACCTGGTGGCTCATTCATCTGACCGTAAACTAGAGCAACTTTATCCAATACGCCAGACTCTTCCATCTCGTAGTAGAAATCGTTACCTTCACGAGTACGCTCACCTACACCTGCAAATACAGAGTAACCTGAGTGCTCAATCGCGATGTTACGGATCAATTCCATCATGTTTACTGTTTTACCTACACCGGCACCACCGAATAGGCCGACTTTACCACCCTTCGCAAAAGGCGCTACCAAGTCGATAACCTTAACACCTGTTTCCAACAACTCAGTTGATGGAGCCAACTCGTCAAATGCTGGAGCTGGGCGGTGAATTGGCATTGTATTGTCCGAATTAACATCACCTGCGTGGTCAATTGCGTTACCCAATACATCAAAGATACGACCCAAAGTAGGTGCACCTACTGGTACGGTAATTGGCGCACCTGTGTTAGCCACTTCCATACCACGTTTCAAACCGTCCGATGAACCCATAGCAATGGCACGTGCAACACCGTCACCAACCATTTGTTGAACTTCAAGTGTCAAACCCAAAGCGTCAACGTGCAGGGCATCATAGATATTCGGCATTGCATCGCGTGGAAATTCCACGTCGATTACAGGACCGATAATCTGAGCAATTTTTCCTGAACTCATAATAAATTCCTAGTTAAACCTTTTTGATACCTTAACTTACTGCCGCAGCGCCGGCTACGATCTCAGACAATTCCTGAGTGATCGCTGCTTGACGAGCTTTGTTGTAAGCCAATTGAAGTTCTTTAATAACTGTACCTGCGTTGTCAGATGCGTTTTTCATCGCCATCATTCGCGCTGCTTGCTCACAAGCCACGTTTTCAACAACACCCTGGAATACTTGACCCTCGATATAACGAGTCATCAATTCATCCAATACATCTTTCGCTTCTGGCTCATAGATGTAATCCCAATGATGTTTTAGAGATTCATCTTCTGAAGCCACAGTTGGGATCAATTGAGCCACTGTTGGTTTCTGCGCAATTGCAGAAGCAAACTCATTTGAAGCCAAACTTAAGCGGTCAATTTTTCCGTCTTCAAAGGCATCTAGCATTACCTTCACAGCACCAATCAAATCAGTAATGTGAGGTTTATCACCTAAATCTGCGACCGAAGCGACAACATTGCCACCTACACCTTTAAAGAAGCTTGCTGCTTTAGAACCAATTAAACACAAATCAACTTCGATTCCGTTCGATTGATCTTCTTTAATCGCTTTCAATACTTCTTTAAATACGTTTACGTTCAAACCGCCACATAGGCCACGGTCAGACGAAACAACAATATACCCAGCGCGTTTTACATCGCGCTCCTGAGTAAAGCTATGCTTATACTCAGGATGAGCATTCGACAAGTGAGAGATCACTTGACGAAGTTTGTCGGCATAAGGGCGAGTGGACTGCATGCGTTCTTGCGCTCGGCGCATTTTAGACGCTGCAACCATTTCCATCGCTTTGGTGATTTTCTGCGTATTTTTAACGCTTCCAATCTTGCTGCGAATTTCCTTTCCACTAGCCATGTTTAAGCCCCTTTAACTCTTACCAAACACCGTTGGCTTTGAATGATTCAATAGCTGAACGCAATTTAGCTTCGATGTCTTTATCCCAAGCACCAGATGCATTAATTGTATCCATCAATTCTTTTTCATTCGAGTTCAAGTAGCTGTGCATAGCCGCTTCAAATGCAACGATTTTTTCAACTTCAACGTCATCCATGAAGCCTTCGTTAGCAGCGTACAAAGAAGCACCCATCTCACCAATTGAAAGTGGAGAGTATTGCTTCTGTTTCATCAAATCTGTTACACGCTTACCACGCTCCAACTGAGCTTTTGTCGCTGGATCCAAGTCAGAAGCGAATGCAGCAAATGCTGCCAATTCACGGTACTGAGCAAGGTCAAGACGAATACCGCCACCCAATTTTTTGATGATCTTAGTCTGAGCTGCACCACCTACACGTGATACTGACAAACCTGCATTGATCGCTGGACGAATACCTTGAGCGAACATTGCCGTTTCCAAGAAGATCTGACCATCAGTGATCGAGATAACGTTAGTTGGTACGAATGCAGATACGTCACCAGCCTGAGTTTCAATGATAGGCAATGCTGTCAATGAACCTGTTTGGCCTTTAACTTCACCGTTAGTGAATGCTTCTACGTAATCAGCATTTACTCGAGCAGCACGCTCTAGCAAACGAGAATGTAGATAGAAAACGTCACCAGGGAATGCTTCACGACCTGGCGGACGACGAAGAAGCAATGAAATTTGACGGTAAGCTTGCGCTTGTTTAGTCAAATCATCATAGATGATCAATGCGTCTTGACCGCGGTCACGGTAGTATTCACCCATCGCACAACCTGCGTACGGCGCCAAGAATTGAAGCGCAGCAGGATCAGAAGCATTTGCAGCAACAACGATCGTGTTTGACATTGCGCCCGCTTCTTCAAGCTTAGTGATTGTATTCTTAACAGAAGATGCCTTCTGACCTACAGCAACGTAGATACATTTAACACCTGTGTCTTTTTGGTTAATGATAGTATCGATAGCGATAGCAGTCTTACCAATCTGACGGTCACCGATAATCAACTCACGCTGACCACGGCCGATCGGAATCATAGAGTCAACTGACTTGATACCCGTCGCCAAAGGCTCATCAACTGATTTACGATCGATTACGCCCGGAGCGATACGCTCAACAGGAGAAGTCATCTTAGTTTCAATTGAACCTTTACCATCGATAGCACGACCAAGACCGTCAACAACGCGGCCCATCAATTCGTCACCTACCGGTACTTCCAAAATTTTACCAGTACACTGTACTTGGTCACCTTCTTTGATGTGGCCAAAACGACCAAGAACAACAACACCTACTGTGTCACGTTCAAGGTTCAATGCCATACCAAATGTATTCTCATCAAACTGGATCATCTCGCCGTACATAGCATCTGCCAAACCATGAATGGTTGCGATACCATCAGCGATCTTCACTACAGTACCAACACTGCCAGCTTCCGCTGAAGTGTTCGCGCCTGCAATGCGATCCTTAATAAGATTGCTAATTTCAGCAGGATTTACTTTCATTTAGCTATCCTCAACATCCTTTTACTGGGCCAAAGCCGCACTTAGTTTTCGTAATTGTGAAGCCACACTGCCGTCGATGACTAGGTCACCTGCTTTTACTACGGCACCACCAATAAGGTCTTTGTTTACTTCACACTCTACAACAACCTCTGCGTCTAAGCGTTTAGACAAAGCTGCTGCAAGGGTCTGTTTTTGCTGATCATTCAATTCGAACGCGGCAGTCACAGTTGCATTAATCGTTTTGTCAGCTTGAGCTTTCAATTCATCAAACATTGATGAAACGCTAGACATCAAACCTAGACGATTATTATCAGCCATTGCTGAAAGCAAGTTTTTAACGTCATCCGCTAAACCTGCTTGTTCTGCAATTGCGTCAACAATCATCTGACGATCAACCCGAGGATCTGTCACGATAGAAGACATTTCCTCAGAAGCAACCAACTCTGCCATCGCTTGAAGGACTTCCGACCATTGTTGAAGTGCATTATTTTCACTTGCGTAAGCAAATGCAGCTTCAGCATATGGACGAGCAACGGTTGCTACTTCTGCCATAAATGATCCTTAAATCTCTTTCGCTAACGCATCGATAATGTCAGCGTGTGCTTTCTCGTCCACTTCGCGGGCAAGAATTTTCGCTGCGCCATTAACAGCCAATTGGCCGATCTCTGCGCGTAGAGCTTCACGAGCAGCGCTCGCTTCTTGTTCGATTTCTGCTGTTGCAGCCGCTTTTACGCGTTCTACTTCTTCAACAGCCTTCTCTTTAGCTTCGTTTACAATTTCAGTACCGCGTTTTTCAGCTTGAGACAACACTTCTTGTGCTTGTACTTTTGCTTCTTGCAATACTTCTTTTGCACGCTGTTCAGCTAGTTCAAGTTCTTTCTTGCCTTTTTCAGCCGCAGAAAGACCGTCAGCAATTTTTTTCTGACGCTCTTCCATCATGACTGACATAGGAGCCCAAAGGAACTTGTTAACAAACCAAATCAACAATACGAAAGCTACGATTTGAATTAACAGTGTAACTGTAATGCTCACTTTCGATTACCTCCTAGTTTGCGTAAAAATTCGAGCGAATAGTTCGTTCAGAATTACGCACCTAGAGCTGCTTGCATAGCGCCCACGAATGGGTTAGCGAACAAGAACCACATTGCAAATGCTAGGATGATGAACGGGAATGATTCCATTAGACCAGCGAAGATGAACATGTTAGTCATCAATGCAGGACGCATTTCAGGTTGGCGAGCGATGCCTTCCAACGTTTTAGAACAGATCAAACCCCAACCGATTGCAGAACCAAGGCCTGCAGCCGCCAAGATTACACCAACACCGATCGCTGTAGCAGCGTAAATGTCCGCGATGAATTGAGCTTCCATTTAGAGTCTCCTTAAAGAAAGTTAAAAAATTAAAAGTTAAAGTTAAAAATAAAAATCAAATTAGTGATCTTCAGTATGCGCCATACCAAGGTAAACGATAGTCAAGACCATGAAGATGAAGGCTTGAAGCGTGATTACCAAGATGTGGAAAATCAACCATGCCAAATCAAGTACTACTTGAAGAGGTGCCCAGAACAATGCTGCTGCTCCTACTGCCAAAGTACCACCGATAAGAGCGATCAACAAGAATACTAGTTCGCCCGCAAACATATTACCGAACAAACGAAGACCCAAAGAAAGCGGCTTAGCAATCTCTTCAATCAACGTCATTACGATGTTTACTGGAACTAGGAACTTACCAAATGGATGGAATAGGAACATCTTGATGAACCCAACCACACCTTTCACCTTGATGTTGTAATAAACAATCAACGCAAAAACGGTCAACGCCATCGCTAGAGGCGTATTAATGTCAGTCGTTGGAACGACCTTCAAATATTCAATACCCAAGAACGTGTGAGCAATGTACGGCAACAAATCAACAGGAATCAAATCCATGAAGTTCATCAACCAAACCCACAAGAAGATTGTCAACGCCAAAGGCGCGATAATCGGGTTGTGACCCGGGAATGTATCTTTTACCTGACCTTGTACGAAATCCAAAATAGATTCAACAAAGTTCTGAAAACCAGACGGCGTTCCCGCCACCATGCTACGGCTTGTACGCCATGCGACAAACACAATTAAAGCGCCCAACAAAGTACTGAAGAAAACAGTGTCTAGGTTGATTTGCCAAAAGCTCATCGGCCCACAACCACCGTCTTCTAAACAGATGCTGTTGTTGGTAAGGTGATGTTGAATATACTCAACAGTACCCATTTTTTCACCAGATGCCAAAACACACCCCCATAAATGTTTAAAAAGTTAAAAATTAAAAGTTAAAAATTCTAATCCGTTAATCGTTGTTTACCGCGCAAGTTAAAGATCTGAGAGATCTGCATCACAATAAACGGAGCCACAACGGCTAACGGATCAAAATTCAGCCATGAAAGTCCAATTATAAACAGGACCGCCACAAATACAAAGCGCAAAACGGCACTTGCATACAAAACCAACATTCCTTGCTTAGGATCACTTTCACTTTTCTTATCTGCAATCTTAACGCCCATTACCAACAACAGTACGCTCGCAAGGCCTAGAGCATATCCATAAACAACAGATTGCATTAAATGCGCATCTTGAAAAAAAGTATATGCAGCCACCACAAGTACACCCGCAATGGCTTGTGTTTTAAACGTCTTTTGGCGCTGAATGTTAAGACTGCTCACGTTTGCTCTCTTCGGCTTGCTCATTTGCTTTTTCAACGTTCTCTTGGCCCATTTTCATCATGACATAATAGACTTTCTGTCCACCACCGATAAAGCCAAGCACACCACACGCAAGCATCAAAAACGGCGTTGTATCAAACAACAAATCCAACCCATAACCGACCAAAAAACCGGCAATAACCATCGAGGTAAACATACTGCCCGCACTGATCATTAAGATGTTGGGCTGTTGTGGTTTTTTATCAGATTCGCTCATATCGCCTATCAATTTTGGTGCACAAAACGAGTGGTATTATAAAGAAAATTAAGCTTTTTTCAATTGCTTAACTAAGGACTTCAGTGAATCAAGGTCTGAGTATTGCATCGTTATTTGACCTTTTCCCTGCGCATTCATGTTAATTTTTACAGGCACAGAGAAGTGTTCTTGCAACGTTAAACCCCAATTTTCTACTTTAGCCAAATCTTCTTCAGACGGACCTTCAGACACGACTGGCTCAGGCACACCTTCAAGAATGCGCTGCACCGCACGCTCCGCTTCTCGAACCGACATACCCGACTCCACAATGCGCTTTGCCAACGGTAACTGATCGCTCTCATCCAATGAAAGCAATGCACGCGCATGACCCATTTTCATCACATCTTCCGCCAACATTGCTTTCACTTCGAAAGGCAAATTATTCAATCGCATCAAATTCGATACCGCCACTCGAGAGCGTCCGACCGCCTCTGCAACTTGTTGGTGCGTTAGAGAAAACTCATTCGCTAAACGCTGAAGCGCTTCCGCTTCCTCAATCGGGTTTAAATCTTGGCGCTGAATATTTTCAATTAACGCAATTGCAAGCACGGATTTGTCATCCAAATCCTTGCGAACAACCACAGGCACCAACTCCAGCCCGGCTAGTTGAGCCGCTCTCCAACGACGTTCACCCGCAATAATTTCGAAGCCATTTTCAACTGGACGAACCACAATCGGCTGAACCACACCTTGTGCGCGAATAGAATCAGCCAATGATTGAAGCGCTTCTTGATCGATACTTTGACGAGGCTGGTATTGCCCAGGTCGCAATAGCGAAGCCGCCATCTCCTGCACAGACCCCATCGCGTCAG
>JAAZVR010000105.1 GCA_018623305.1 Thiotrichales bacterium
CACCGTATTTATAGGCAATGAAAAACAAGGCAATAGGGAAAAAATCTAACAGTAATTTCATGGTTGAGTTTAAGTTTCACAATAACAAAGCGCATTCTATCGTAAAATAGGCGATATGACCTGCTATGACCTACATTCACACTCGATTGCCTCAGATGGTTCATTAACGCCAACCGCCTTAGTTGGGCGAGCCATTGAACAAGGTGTTGATGTGTTAGCGCTTACCGATCACGATGGCACAGAAGGTATCGCCGAAGCCAAACAAGCCGCTGAAAAACAGGCAATTAAGTTGATTTCCGGCGTAGAAATCTCGGTAACGTGGAAAAATAAAACGGTTCATATCCTTGGTCTTAACATTGATGAAACTAACTCGGCCTTGCAACAAGGCCTTGCTGAAATGCGTGAGTTTAGGATTGAACGTGCACAACTTATCGCTGAACGGTTAGCGAAAGCAGGTATCGACGGTGCATTGGAAGGTGCGCAACAGTTTGCCTCTGACGTCATGCTCGGTCGTGTACATTTCGCACAATTTTTAGTGAAAAATGGCTATGCCAAAGACGTTAATGAAGTCTTCAAAAAATATCTGGTCAGAAATAAACCCGGTTATGTGCCTGGCAAATGGGCCTCGTTAGAGGATGCGGTAAGCTGGATTAATGCCGCTGGTGGTCAGGCCTTAATTGCACATCCAGCACGCTATAAACTGACGGCGACAAAGTTACGCTATTTAACCTCTGAATTTAAAGAACTAGGTGGCGTAGGCTTAGAAGTTGTTTCTGGTCGGCAACATCCAGAAGAGGTCAAAACTCTAGCCAGAGTAGCGGAAAAAATGGACATGTATGTCTCATGCGGCTCTGATTTTCATTCACCAGATAATCAATGGGTCGAGCTAGGAAAATTAACCGCATTGCCTCAAAATACCCAACCCATTTGGCAGCTATGGCAATAATAGAGAACAAAAAAGTATGAGCCAACTATTTCATATCCACCCTGAAAATCCACAAAAACGATTAATTCACCAAGCCTGTGAAATCATTCGTCGTGGCGGTCTAATTGTTTACCCAACTGACTCTGGCTATGCGCTTGGTTGCCACATTGGCGATAAAGGTGCCATGGACAAAATACGTCGTATTCGTCAATTAGACGATGATCATAACTTTACGTTGGTGTGTCGTGATTTATCGGAATTATCGCTTTATTCACGCGTCAATAATGCCGTATTTCGAATGATAAAAGCTCATACGCCGGGTGCTTATACATTTATCCTGCCGGCAACCAAAGAAGTTCCACGTCGCCTACAACATCCAAAACGTAAAACCATTGGTCTACGTGTTCCTGATAACACCATTGCCTTAGCTCTGTTAGAAGAACTCAATGAACCGTTGATGAGCTCAACCATGATCTTGCCAGATGAAGACATGCCGATGACTGATGCTGAAGACATTATTGATGCTTTAGGCAAGCAGGTAGATTTAGTGATTGATGGTGGTTTCTGTGGCGCAGAACCAACTACAGTTGTTGAGTTTATTGATGATATGCCGGAAGTTATTCGAGTTGGGTTGGGGTATGCATCGCCATTTGAAGGGTGATTTTTCTCGTCTTTGCGAGGAGGCTGTCTGTTTTTATTTCCGTTCGTACTGAGTTTATCGAAGTATGAACCCTTGAGGTTCGATCTTGTTTTGTTTCGACTCGCGTCGAAGCCTAGGTTTTGAAAGCCACTGCCGTGGCGGGCGTTCATTTTCTTTACTCGCATAAAGAAAACCGAACCAAAAGAAAGTGCGTCCCATACTCGCCCTGCGGGTTCCCTGCGCTTCTCAAACTATCTGGGCACTTTGGAAACTCGCTGCGCTTAAACAGCCAAAGTGCTTATCCAGATATTTTTGCGATGCTCGGCTTCGTATTAGGGAATATAGGTGTCTTAAACAACGTTCGTGCTGACCGATATTTGCTCCTGCAATATCGGCATACATCACATCCATGTGAATAAGTTTGTCGAAGCATGAATGTTCACCCTTCGACAAGCTCAGGGCGAACGGAGCCTGAAAACAGTCCCCAAATTTCCCTTTTTGTATCGATGAGGTATATGTTCTGTTCAGGATAAACGGGCGGGCATGTTTGAGCGAAGCGAGTTTTGGCCGACCGCCTGAACAGGTTATATGCCGAATGAAGCCGCAGGCCGATAGGAAGGGTGGCCTAGGGTTGTTAGGGAAATGGCCACGCATTTCCCTGACTCGCACATAAGGCGAAAGAAATAGAATGAAACACAACTCCACCTTGAAATAAACAAAAAACCACCCCATATAAAACCCATACTAAACAAAGGGGATTAGTCTGATGCAAATAGATAAATTCACAACAAAGTTCCAACAAGCGCTGGAGGCGGCACAGAGCCTCGCGCTGGGTAACGATAATCAAATCATTGAGCCGGTTCATTTAATGCTGGCATTACTGCGCCAAGAAGGCGGCAGTATCAAACCGTTATTGGCGCAAAGCGGTGTTAATGTCACAGCTTATGAAACGGAACTTGAGCAACAGCTAAACCGTCTTGCCAAAGTCGAGGGCGACGACGGTCAGGTTCACTTATCAAAAGACTTGATTGGTTTATTAAACCAGTCAGATAAATTGGCGCAGAAACGTAAAGATAACTTTATTTCGAGTGAGTTATTTTTGCTGGCGGTGGTCAATGACAAACAGCAGGTGTCTGATAGCTTACGCAAACATGGCGCTAATAAGCAGGTTATTGAAGCGGCGATTGAAAAAATGCGAGGTGGTGAGTCGGTGAATGATGCAAATGCAGAAGAGTCGCGTCAGGCGTTGGATAAATACACCATTGATCTGACTGCACGTGCTGAAAACAGTAAGTTGGATCCGGTGATTGGTCGTGATGATGAGATTCGTCGCACGATTCAGGTGTTGCAACGCCGCACTAAAAATAATCCGGTATTAATCGGTGAGCCAGGTGTTGGTAAAACTGCGATTGCGGAAGGTTTGGCACAGCGCATTATCAATAGTGAAGTGCCAGAAGGTATGCGAAATAAACGCTTATTATCATTAGATATGGGCGCGTTGATTGCCGGTGCTAAATTCCGCGGTGAGTTCGAAGAGCGCTTAAAAGCCTTATTAAAAGAGTTGGCGAAGCAAGAAGGCCAAATCATCTTATTTATTGATGAAATCCACACCATGGTCGGCGCGGGTAAGGCTGATGGTGCGATGGATGCCGGTAATATGCTTAAGCCTGCTTTGGCGCGTGGTGAGTTGCATTGTATCGGTGCCACTACCTTGGATGAATATCGCCAATACATTGAAAAAGATGCGGCCTTAGAGCGTCGTTTCCAGAAAGTATTGGTGGGTGAGCCTTCGGTGGAAGATACCATCGGTATTTTGCGTGGCTTGAGTGAGCGTTACGAATTACATCATGCGGTAGATATTACTGATCCAGCGATTGTTGCCGCTGCCACTTTATCGCATCGATATATTACTGATCGGATGTTGCCGGATAAGGCGATTGATTTAATTGATGAGGCTGCGAGTCGTATTCGGATGGAAATTGACTCAAAACCGGAGCAACTAGATCGAATGGAGCGTCGCTTAATTCAGTTAAAAATTGAGCAAGTGGCATTACAAAAAGAGTCTGATGAGGCATCGAAAAAACGCTTATCGACCTTAGAAGAAGAGATGGGGCAGTTGAATCGTGAATATGCTGATTTAGAAGAAATCTGGAAAGCCGAAAAATCGGCTTTGCACGGAAGCCAGCATGTTAAAGAGGAGTTGGATAAAGCACGGGTTGAGCTAGAAGTGGCTAATCGTAGCGGTGATTTGGCAAAAATGTCAGAGCTGCAATACGGCAAAATTCCAGAGCTAGAAAAGCAGTTGAGCATGGCTACTGAGGCTGAAACTAAGCAATTTACTTTGCTTAGAAATAAAGTCGGTGAAGAAGAAATTGCTGAAATCGTCTCTAAATGGACAGGCATTCCAGTGTCAAAAATGTTGGAAGGCGAACGCGATAAATTGCTGAAAATGGA
>JAAZVR010000106.1 GCA_018623305.1 Thiotrichales bacterium
ATGCAACAGGCGGACTTGGCTCAATTGGCGGTAGATTCAGCGCAAGACAGTTTGGCAATGATTCGCTCAGTCTTTGATGGGAAAGAGGGTGCGGCGCGCGATATTGTTGTGTTGAACTCAGGTGCTGCGATTTACGTTTCAGGTGTTGCGAACAGTATGGAAGAAGGTGTGGCGATGGCGGCTCAGGCGATTGATTCAGGCGCGGCGCTGCAAAAAATGAATGATTTAGTGAAATTGTCACAAGCACTGTAAGGATTGGATTGTGAGTAAAACTCCTGATATTTTAAAAAAGATTATCGATACGAAATTTGAAGAAATTGCTGAGCGTCAGGCTGTGCATTCACAAGCTGATTTGTTAGTGATGGCAGGTGAGCAAGCTGCACCACGTGGTTTTGTTCAAGCTTTGAAAGCTAAAGTTGAGCAAGGTCAGGCAGCGGTAATTTCTGAGGTGAAAAAGGCCTCGCCAAGCAAAGGCTTGCTGCGAGAGAATTTTGATCCCGTTGCCATTGCGAAAGATTATGAAGCTCATGGTGCGGCGTGTTTATCAGTATTGACTGATGCACAGTATTTTCAGGGTTCGGAAGATTATTTGAAAGCGATTCGTGCGGAAGTAGCTTTGCCCGTTTTGCGTAAAGATTTTATGGTGGATGAGTATCAAATCGTTGAGTCTCGAGCGGTAGGCGCAGATTGTGTGCTATTGATTGTGTCGGCTTTGGATGATGTACAGTTGAATGATTTATATCAATCGTCTGTGGGCCTTGGCATGGATGTGTTGATTGAAGTACATGATGCGGAGGAGTTGCATCGCGCGTTGAAAGTGAATCCAGGCATGGTTGGGATTAACAATCGCAATTTACGCACTTTTGATGTGACTTTAGATACAACGCTTGAGTTGTTAAAGGAAATTCCTGAAAGCACATGGGTGGTGACAGAGAGCGGTATTCACACGCCAGAGGATGTGAAGTTGATGCAAGAGCATGATGTCAATACATTTTTGGTGGGCGAGGCGTTTATGCGTTCGGCATCGCCAGGTGAAAAATTAGCAGAATTATTTGGAGTATCACGATGAAAGTGAAAGTTGAATGGCAGGGTGATGTGGCTTTTAAAGGCACGGCTGCGAACGGTTCAGAAGTTATGATGGAAGGGCCGCCTGAATTGGGTGGCCAAGAGCGTGGTCCGCGTCCGATGGAAATGTTGTTGCTGGGTGCGGGTGGTTGCAGTTCATTTGATGTGGTGTCGATTTTGAAAAAAGGTCGTCAAGATGTTGAAGATGTGCGTGTTGAAATTGAAGCAGAGCGTGCGGATGAAGATCCAAAAATCTACACAACGATTCACATGCACTTTGTTGTGAGTGGTCGTGATTTGGCGGAAAAAAAGGTTGAGCGAGCAGTGAATTTATCTGCAGAAAAATACTGCTCGGCTTCGATTATGTTGGGTCGAGTGGCAGACTTGACGCATTCATTCGAAATTGTTGAGCTCAACTGATTCAACGACAGCCTTCATGGCTTGCGTGATGCAGGTCAATTCATCAGGTTTGATGATAAAGGGCGGCATGCTGTAAAGCAATTTTCCGAAAGGGCGTAACCATACGCCCTTTTTTAATAATAAGTTGGTGGTTTTTTGCATATCCAGCGGCTTTTTCATTTCTATCACGCCAATTGCACCTAGAACTCTTACGTCTTCAACGCAATCAAAAGATTTGAGTGGCAAAAGTTCTGTTTTAAATTGAGACTCGATTTGAAGAACTTTTGTATGCCAGTCTGAATTGAGGAGTAGCTCAAGACTGGCGTTGGCTGCTGTGCAGGCCAATGGATTTGCCATGAAAGTTGGGCCGTGCATAAAGCAGTTTGCTTCCGAGTTTGAGATAGTCTCAGCAATATGAGGAGTCGTTAATGTTGCAGCCAGAGTCATGGTTCCACCCGTTAAGGCTTTGCCGAGGCATAAAATATCAGCTTCGATTTCGGCGTGTTCGTAGGCAAATAATTTCCCGGTACGACCAAATCCTGTTGCGATCTCATCCAAAATTAAAAGCACGTTAAATTTATCGCAAAGGGTTCGAACTTGTTTTAAATAATCAGGGCGGTAAAAACGCATACCACCCGCGCCTTGAACAATAGGTTCTAAAATGATGGCAGCGATGTTGTGGTGGTGTTGTTCAAGTTGATTGCGAAGATCGTCTATGTCTGAGTTGTCACTTTCAGCAGTATCTATTGAATGTGGAGCTTGTGCGAAAAGTTGGGGTTTAAGGCTGCCTGTGAACAAATGGTGCATACCGTTAACGGGATCGCACACGCTCATGGTGGCAAAAGTATCACCGTGATAGCCGCGTTTGACGGTTAAAAATGTATTCTTATTCGATTGCTTTTTCGCTTGCCAGTACTGTAAGGCCATTTTCATCGCAACTTCAACAGAGACTGAGCCTGAGTCACTGAAAAATACATGTTGTAAAGAGGGTGATGTTATATCAACTAGTGTCTTAGCTAAGCGAATAGCGGGTTCATGGGTGAGGCCTCCAAACATAATATGAGAGAATTTTGTGGTTTGTTTATTGAGGGCATTATTAATGACAGGGTGGTTGTAGCCATGAATAGCGCACCACCAAGAAGCCATGCCATCGACGACATCAAAACTGCCTTCTCCTTGGTTTAAGGTGAGTGTGCAGGCTTGTGCGTATTCAACAAGAGGAAGCTGCAGGGCTGATGTCATTGATGTGTAGGGGTGGCAAACGTGTTGCTGATCGTAATGGATTAATTCATGTGTGTTCATGGGGGTAAGTATACAAGCGATGCGTGTTTTAAGCGTTTTAAGAAAAATTAAAATTTATAGTTGACAGAGGGTTGGTCGTCTATATAATACGCGCATATTCTTTTGGTGGGATTCCCGAGCGGCCAAAGGGGGCGGATTGTAAATCCGCTGGCTCTGCCTTCGAAGGTTCGAATCCTTCTCCCACCACCAAATTCCTTGCGGGTGTCGTATAGTGGTATTACCCCAGCCTTCCAAGCTGATGACGAGGGTTCGATTCCCTTCACCCGCTCCAATTGCTTTCTGCAGTTAATTAAATGGATTCGCTCTTGTAGCTCAGGGGTAGAGCACTTCCTTGGTAAGGAAGAGGTCACGGGTTCAATTCCCGTCAAGAGCTCCATTTCGGTTTTTAGTTTTTTTGCTAAAGCCCTTGCATTTTTACATTGTCTGTGTAAAATGCGCCTTCTTTATGTTAGGGGTATAGCTCCAATTGGTAGAGCACCGGATTCCAAATCCGGGTGTTGGGAGTTCGAATCTCTCTACCCCTGCCACTTAATTTTTATCTTTTGAGGTTTTTCATGTCTTCCAAGTCAGATGAAGCAGCTAAAAGCTCCTCTGGTGATTTGCTTATGACACTTTTGTCATTAGCTGTGTTGCTGGGTGGTATGGCCTTTTACTATATGAGTGCTGATCAATCGCAGTTGGTTAAAGTAGTTGCGATGTTGGTCGCTTTTGGTGTTTCTGCGGGTATTTTTTATCAGACGGCAAAAGGTCGATTGGCGGCTATGTATGTCATGGATGCGAAGACTGAAGTTCGAAAGGTTGTATGGCCTACGCGCAAGGAAACGATTCAGACCACGCTTATTGTTTTTGTAGGTGTGTTCCTGGTGGGTGTTTTCTTGTGGTTGGTTGATATGTTTTTTATGTGGGCGGTATCCGCTCTAACAGGTCGCTAAGGAAGTTTTGATATGGCAATGCGTTGGTATGTATTACATGCATATTCTGGGTATGAGAATAAAGTAAAACTTTCATTGGAAGACTATGTGTCTCGAAGTGATCTTCAGGATTCGTTTGGCCAAATTTTAGTGCCGTCTGAAGAGGTTGTTGAGGTTCGAGATGGTAAGCGTCGTCGTAGTGAGCGTAAGTTTTTTCCGGGTTATGTTTTAATCGAAATGGAAATGACTGACGAAACATGGCAGTTGGTTCGAAAAGTGCCTAATGTTATGGGCTTTATTGGGGGGTCAAATG
>JAAZVR010000107.1 GCA_018623305.1 Thiotrichales bacterium
ACTTCACGCTCGTCCAACAAAGTCAATTTCTCGCCTTTATTCGACATACGCACACCAATGCCACCTTGCAATGTATCAAGGTCGAATGCATGCATCGGCTGGCCGAGTTCAATCATCACGTAATTCGTTACATCAACAACGATACCTAGGCTGCGAATACCTGAACGACGTAATTTCTCAACCATCCAAAGCGGTGTCGTTGCTTGTGTGTTTACGTCTTTCAATACACAACCCGCGTAAATCGGTGCCGCTTCGCCAGCATTTAAATACACATCAATCGCATCATCGTGTGCTGGCTCTGTTTGTTTCGGCATCAATTCATTGAATTCCAATTCATTAATCGTTGCAACTTCACGAGCAACACCACGCAAGCTGAAACAATCCGCACGGTTTGGCGTTAAATCAACATCAATCACCGAATCATCTAAATTCAAGTATTCACGAATGTCCGTTCCAACTGGCGCATCCGCTGGCAAAATCATCAGGCCTTCAGAACTGTCCGCCAAGCCCATTTCAGACTCAGAACACAACATACCTAACGAAGGGACACCACGCAATTTCGCTTTTTTAATTTTAAAGTTGCCAGGCAATACGGCGCCCACTTTAGCGCAAGGGACTTTAATGCCAACGGCAACATTCGAAGCGCCACAGACAATACCCACAAGTTCATCTTCGCCAACATCAACTGTCGTTACGCGCAATTTATCCGCATCGGGATGAGGCTCTACGGTTTTCACTTCTGCGACTACAATGCCTGTGAACTCTGCCGCTGCAGATTCAACATCATCCACCTCAAGGCCTGCCATTGTGAGTTGTTCAACCAATTTATCTGTTGAAACATCCGGGTTGACCCACTCTCTTAACCAATTTTCACTGAATTTCATGTCAACCTCTTATTTAAACTGAGCCAAGAAACGTTGATCGTTTTCGAAGAACATACGCAAATCATTCACGCCGTAACGTAACATCGCTAGACGCTCAACACCCAAACCGAATGCAAAGCCTGTGTATTTTTCAGGATCGATGCCTACATTACGCAGAACATTAGGGTGCACCATGCCGCAACCTAAGACTTCCATCCAACCGCCGTCTTTAAACATTGACGTAGAAATATCCACTTCTGCCGAAGGCTCTGTGAACGGGAAGTAAGATGGACGGAATTGCGTTTTCAAATCTTCATCTTCGAAGAATTGACGTAAAAAGTCTGTTAACAAACTTTGCAACTGAGCAAAGCTGGCTTTTTCATCAATAACAAGGCCTTCAACCTGATGGAACATAGGCGTATGCGTCACATCTGAATCACAACGATACACACGACCTGGCGCAATAATACGCAATGGTGGCTGATTGTTTTCCATCGTACGAATTTGAACTGGAGAGGTATGCGTACGCAATACCGTATGAGGATCAAAATAGAACGTATCGTGCATCGCGCGCGCAGGGTGATGCGATGGAATATTTAAGGCCTCAAAGTTATGAAAATCATCTTCAATTTCTGGCCCTTCTGACACTTGGAAGCCCGCTTGAGCAAACAAGCTCTGAATGCGTTCCAACGTACGCGTTACAGGGTGTAAACCACCTGTAGGTAACTGACGACCTGGCAAGGAAACATCCACTGTATCTTTAGATAATTGCTCGGCTAATTTTGCGTTTTCCAAAGCCGTTTGTTTAGCTTCAAAAGCGGTACTAAACTGCTGCTTCGCCATATTGGCTTGCTTAGCCGCTTCTTTACGCTCTTCAGGCGGGAGTTTGCCCAACCCTTTCAGAACCGCAGTTAATTCACCTTTTTTACCCAAGTATTGCGCATGGATTTCACCTAATTGCGCTGACTCTTGAGCCGCTTCTATTTGTGCTAACGCTTTTTCAATCGTTGCAGAGAGTTCCTGCATGACTCGAACCTTTATCTAAAGAAAGTGTTTGTTTTAACAGAAAAAAAGGGGATTTTGTATCCCCTTTTTTCGATTACCCATTAGATGGATAATTACTGAGCGATGGCTGCTTTTGCAACTTCACAAATCGCAGTAAATGCTGCTGTATCGTGAACGGCCATGTCAGCCAACATCTTACGGTCAACTTCAACATTTGCAGTTGTAAGACCGTTGATCAAACGGCTGTAAGTGATACCGTTTGCACGTGCACCTGCGTTAATACGCGCGATCCACAATTGACGCATTTGGCGTTTTTTCTGACGACGGTCACGATAAGCGTATTGACCCGCTTTCGTAACAGCCTGCTTAGCTGTCTTAATTAGCTTACGACGAGCGCCGTAATAACCTTTCGCCTGCTTTAATACTTTTTTGTGTGCTTTTTTAGCTTGCACACCACGTTTTACTCGTGCCATTTAATCTCTCCTAAAAAATTATGCGTAAGGCATCATTTTGCGAACTAATTTAACGTCCGCTGCGTCAATCAACAAACCTGCACGCAAATGACGTTTGCGCTTAGTCGATTTTTTAGTCAAGATGTGGCTTTTGTTAGCTTGCTTACGTTTGAAGCCGCCTGAACCTGTCTTTTTGAAACGCTTAGCTGCGCCTCGTAGAGTTTTAATTTTAGGCATTTTTCAATTCCTTTTTCTATTCCGCAGTTTGTCTTTATTCAGCCGGAAGCACTGCGGTCGCTCTCCTAAGCTGGAGGCGTATTATACGAAAACAAAACAAAAAAACCAGTCACTTGGACTGGTTTTTTCTCTGAAAAAGCAAGAACTTACTTTTTACTGCGCGGTGCAACCACCATCAACATCTGACGGCCTTCCATCTTCGCTTGCTGCTCGACGGCATAATCACCCTCGTACAGCTCAGTTAAGTCTACTTTAACACGCTCAAGGATCTTCAAACCTAGATCTTTGTGTGCCATTTCACGACCGCGGAACCAAATGATCACTTTGACGCGATCACCTTTGCCCAAGAATTCTTTAATTTTCTTGAACTTAACTTGATAGTCGCCTTCTTCAGTCCCTGGACGGAATTTAATTTCCTTAACCTGAGTCTGCTTCTGCTTTTTCTTGGCTTCTTGAGAACGTTTTTTCTGTTCAAACATGAACTTACCAAAGTCCATGATTTTACAAACCGGAGGGTTCGCTTGTGGGGCAATTTCCACCAAATCCAACTCAAGCTCATCAGCTTTTGCCAATGCATCTCGAGTATTTAAGATACCTAGTGATTCACCATCTGGATCCGTGACGCGCACTTCTCTTGCAGTGATTTCCCCGTTCATGCGTGGTTGATCTTCCTTCTTTTGAGGCCCACGCTGTTGTTTTCTGAGTGCGATAGCTTACTCCTCCGCTTGTAGTTTTGTCTGACCTTTGGTGTTAATTTCAGATTGCATGCCAGCAATCAACGCCTCAACCGACATTGAGCCTAAATCTTCACCACTCATCGTACGAACTGCCACCTGGCCGTTCTCCATTTCACGATCCCCGACCACTAATAGATAAGGGACTCGTTGCAATGTATTCTCTCGAATTTTAAAGCCTACTTTCTCGTTTCTCAAGTCAGCAACCGCTTTAATACCCGCTTGCTCTAATTTTGCCACAGTTTCATTGACATAATCTGAATGCTTATCAGAAATGTTCATCACAGCTGCTTTAATCGGTGCAATCCACAATGGGAATTTACCTTCATAATGCTCCGTTAGAATGCCAACGAAACGTTCAAGTGAACCTAAAATTGCTCGGTGAATCATCACTGGTGTTTGTTTTGTGTTGTCTTCTGCAACATACACCGCATCTAAGCGACCCGGCATTGAGAAATCCAACTGAATCGTACCGCACTGCCACACTCGGCCGATACAATCTTTCAAAGCAAATTCAATTTTAGGACCGTAGAACGCACCTTCACCAGGCTGCAATTCCCATTCGATACCTTCTTCATTCAAAGCTTCTTCAAGGGCTTTTTCTGATTTATCCCAAACTTCGTCTTCACCAACACGTTTTTCAGGACGTGTTGACAATTTAACTGCAATATTTTCGAAACCA
>JAAZVR010000108.1 GCA_018623305.1 Thiotrichales bacterium
AGTGTTGTTATTAGAGCGACGGCGAGTCCGATGCCCAGAAGAGTGGTGTCTCCATTGAGGTTGTCGAGCATGATAATAAGACCTACAAGTGTGCCGATCATGCCGAAACCCGGTGCGAAATTTGCCATAGTCTGAAGAATGTTAGAAACAACTATCTCTCGTTCATACCTTGATGACATATGGTTGTGAAGCATTCGTCGTAAGGCAGGTCCTTTGTAGCCTGAGGTTAAAAACATGACAGCATCATTCAAAAAATCATCTTTGATTGCAGTTTTGTCTACGTGGCGTTCCAGATTGAGAAGGCCTTCCCTTTGAACGACTTTTGACCAATCCATAATGAGTTGGGCGTCTTGCACCAGAGATTTATCTGTTACACCTAGGGGGAAGATAACTTTAGCAAGTCCTGAAAAAGCTCTGAGAACCAGTTTGCCTTCGTAGGCCAACATGGCAGCCATAACGGTGCCGCCTATAACCATTGCGAAACTGGATAGGCTGAAAAACATGAGGTAGTTGTCGGTATTTGCAAATATTGCGCTGACAAAAAGCCCGAACCCTGCAAGCATGCCGAGTAGGCTCGAAAAAGAAATCTTATTCATTATGCGAAAAAAAAGCCCTATACAAGATAGGGCTTATTCTAGCACACAGCTAAGAAACGAGAATTATTTGATTTTCGCTTCTTTGTAGATAACGTGCTTACGAACAACTGGATCGTACTTTTTGATTTCCATCTTTTCAGGCATGTTACGACGGTTTTTATCAGTCGTGTAGAAGTGACCAGTGTTTGCAGATGAAACTAATTTGATTTTTTCGCGCATCAGTCAGCTCCTTAGATTTTTTCGCCACGTGCGCGCAATTCTGCAACGACCGTATCGATACCTTTTTTATCAATGATACGCATACCTTTAGTAGAAATGCGCAATTTTACCCAACGACTTTCGCTCTCAACCCAAAAACGGTGTGTTTGAAGGTTAGGAAGGAAACGGCGGCGTGTTTTACGATGTGAATGTGACACATTGTTGCCAGACATCGGTTTCTTGCCTGTTACTTGGCATACTCTAGACATTTTTCTAGCCCCTATCCAATACTTAAAAATTCTGTGTTTCCGCCGGAAAAAAATTCCGCGACTTCTAAAGACGGCGATTTATACCATTTATCTTAGGTCTTGGCAAGTTTATTTCTCAAATAATTCCTTTTTCAGCAAGTGAGGTCATGTGATTACGACTGCCAACAATAATATGATCTAAGACATTGATATCAAATAACTTTAGAGCGTTTTTGATTTCTTGGGTTATGTGTATGTCACTTGGACTGGGTTCTGAGATTTTTGAGGGGTGATTATGCGCTAGAATCACGTTTTTAGCGTGGTTGTCTAATGCGATTTTGGCAATTTCCCTTGGATGAACTTGAGCAGAATTAATTGTTCCAAAAAAAACTTCTTCATACTTTATTAGGTGGTTTTGTGTGTTGAGTAACAAAACTGCAAATATCTCTCGATGAGAGTGCATGAGTTTCTGACAAAGAAAATCTCGAACTTTATCTGGCGAGTCCATGAGGTTTGTTTTATCCAAATCGTTATGAATGTAACGCTGAGTTAGCTCCATACAGGCTTTAAGTTGCACAAATTTAGCAGAACCTAATCCTTTAAATTTTATGAATTCATTATGAGTCGCTCCCAATAGGTTGCTTAACCCTCCAGATTGATTCAAAACATGCTGTGCCAATTCAATGGCATTTAACCCAGGTAGGCCTGTGCGTAAAAATATAGCCAGCAGTTCGGCATCGCTTAAACTCATCGCGCCGTGAAGGAGTAGTTTTTCTCTAGGTCTCTCTGTTTCGGGTAAGTCTTTTAAGGTCTTCATGATAAAATCTACGGATTATTAAAATATGAATTATATAACAAAATAAAGTTATGAATATTGTTGTTGGTGTTTGCGGGGGGATTGCAGCTTATAAAACGGCTCATTTAGTCCGTTTGTTTAAAAAAACGGGACATGATGTGCGTGTTGTGATGACCGACTCGGCACAGCAATTTGTTACATCAATGACGTTTCAGGCCTTGTCGGGCAATGAAGTTGCGACCGATTTATGGGATGAGCAGCAAGAAGCGGCCATGGGGCATATTTCTTTGGCTAAATGGGCGGATTGGATTGTCATTGCGCCAGCAACAGCGAATACTTTGTCAAAAATCGCTCAAGGGATTGGAGACAATCTTTTAACGACGACCGTTTTAGCCAGTGATGCGCGTTTGGCTCTTTTACCCGCGATGAATCAGCAGATGTGGGCAAGTTCAGCAGTGCAGGCGAATGTCGCTGAATTGGTTCAGCGTGACGTTGTGATGATTGGGCCAGACTCAGGTGAGCAAGCGTGCGGAGATGTTGGAGCAGGGCGCATGGTAGAACCTGAACAAGCACTGAAAGAGTTGGGCGAAATTTGGCATCAGTCGTGGTCGGGTAAGCTTGTTCTTATTACCGCAGGTCCGACACTGGAAGACATCGATCCCGTGCGGTTTATTGGCAATCGCAGTTCAGGAAAAATGGGCTATGCACTGGCTGAGCAAGCAGCGCGTCAAGGCGCCGAGGTTATTTTGGTTTCAGGCCCTGTAGCATTGAAGTTAAATCATCCTAATACGGATTTAATCCATGTTCGAAGTGCACAGCAGATGATGGATGCGGTTCAGGCGCAGTTGGAATCAAATGAGTTTGATGTGTTTATCGGTGCCGCGGCGGTCGCTGATTACACGCCAATCCAAGTCAGTGAGCAGAAAATTAAAAAATCTGAGCACGTATCCGATGAGATGGTGATTCAGCTCAAAAAAAATCCCGATATTATTGCGGGTGTTGCGGCTCATGTGAATCGTCCACAGTGTGTGTTGGGTTTTGCTGCTGAAACTCAAGATGTTGTGGGTTACGCGCAGAGCAAACTTGCGCGAAAGAATTTAGACTGGATCGCGGCGAATGATGTGAGTCAGTCAGAGATTGGCTTTGATTCAAATGAAAATGCGATTACTTTGATTGGAAAAGACTCAACGCATACGATTAAACAGGCCAGTAAAACGCATGTGGCGAAAGAATTATTAGAGATTATTTTGAAAGATTTAGAAGGAAGCATACATGAGTGAAGTTAATGCATCGATTTTTAGGGCTTACGATATCCGCGGGATTGTGGATGAAGCTCTAAGTGAAGAAGCCGTTGAATTGATTGGTAAGGCCTTTGGCTCTGAAGTCCGCTCTCGCGGTGATGATTCAGTCGTTATTGGACGAGATGGACGTTTATCAGGCCCGCGATTTGTTGAGGCTTTAACTCGAGGGATTACCTCAACGGGTTGTGATGTCTATCAAGTGGGGCAAGTGCCAACGCCTGTGGTGTATTTTGCTGCACAGATTTTAAAACCGACCTCGTGTGTGGCGATTACAGGTTCACACAATCCACCCAATTACAATGGTTTGAAAATGGTAGCCTGTGGTGAAACGCTTTCAGGCGATGCGATTCAAGGCCTGTATCAGCGCATCGTTAATGATGATTTCGAAACGGGTGAAGGTCAAGTCTTCCAAGAAGATGTCCAAGCACAATACATTGAGCGCATTGTCAGC
This sequence comes from Thiotrichales bacterium, assembly GCA_018623305.1. GTDB lineage: Bacteria > Pseudomonadota > Gammaproteobacteria > JAAZVR01 > JAAZVR01 > JAAZVR01. The sequence goes on from JAAZVR010000108.1 coordinate 3,591, forward strand.
GATATCAAATTGGCCAAACCTTTGAAAGTCATTGTGGATGCGGGTAATGGCGTTGCGGGTGAATTGGCGCCTAAATTGTTGAAGGCCTTAGGCTGTGATGTGACTGAAATGTATTGCGAGATTGACGGCACCTTCCCAAATCATCATCCAGATCCATCAAAGCCTGAAAACATGAAAGAATTGATTGAGGCCGTTAAAGACCAAGGTGCTGATTTAGGTTTGGCATTTGATGGTGATGGCGACCGTTTGGGCTTGATTGATAATGAAGGTACGATGATCTACGCCGACCGTCAGTTGATGTTGTATGCACAAGATGTCATCAGCCGTAACCCAGGAGCGGAGATTATTTATGATGTGAAATGTACA
>JAAZVR010000109.1 GCA_018623305.1 Thiotrichales bacterium
CCTAATAAAGGCGAATGTGTGAAGTAGGTAATAAACGGAAAGGCAATCAACGCCACACCCGCCAGTTTTTCCAAATGTTGGCTGTGCATGACCATTTGTGTGCGCTTCATTAAAGGCGGATATTTATCTGCGTGCTGACTTGCGTGACCGACTTCGTGTGCGGCGGTGACGATGGCTGTCAGCGAGTTTCCGTGATAGTTCTCTGGGGTGAGTCGGACAACACGCTCAATCGGATCGTAGTGATCACCCATGCCTTGTAGGGCTTCTTCTACTCGAACGTTAGTAATATTCAAACGTCCCAGTAAATGTTCTGCAAATTGTGCACCCGTGCCAGGAATGCTTGGATTGGGTTGGCTGTGCTTAATTAACACATGACGAGTCCACCATTGTGGAATGTAGATAATGGCGGCAAATAGAAGGCCAAGAATGGCGACTAAAATCATGGTAATTGACTCTCACGCATTAGGGTAGGAAAGGCATCAGTTTGCGGTTGTATGTGTAAAAAAGGCGCGCTTTGTGTTTTGAGTGGGGTGAATTCAAGCGTATCGGGCAGTGCGGCCTTTAAATAGCTTAAATCCAGTTGAGTGGCATGTCCTTGAGGTTGGTTGTCAATTAAAGCTCGCGGAACCATTGGAAATTGAGTGGCTTTTATCAAGGCTTGTTTCAGGTGTTTGGCGTCGCTTTTAAAACCTGCTTGTTCAAAGGCCATGAGTAATAGTGCATTCCAGCCCAAGATGGCTTTATTGTCTCGAGGAATCATTTCAAATGGCTTTAATCGTTGTAACAGCTTGCGCGTTGACTTGCTGGGTTTTGAAGCAAACCAAGCTGTGAATTCATTTGTGGATAACTTTGTGAATTCTTTTTTTAATGTCGCTAAATCCATATGCTTTAGCAGTTCGGTTTCATCCCAAAGATAATCGCCACCTTCACGTCCTGATTCATCCATTGCGGATAAACTTGAGCGATATAGCCCGTTGCCTAAACGCATTTGTTGGTTTAAAAAGTCTCGTGTTTGCTTGGCAATGAGTTGGTATTTCGGTTCATTCAAGATTTGAGCCGCGCGGGCATAGACCCAAATCAATTGCGCATTGTCATACAACATTTTTTCGAAATGAGGTATTTGCCAATCAGGATCTACGGTATATCGGTAAAAGCCATGCCAGACGGGGTCTTGAAGATGATTAGACATCATTTCATCAAGTGTGATTCTTAAGAATTCTTCGCGCTCCTCGTTAGGTCGAATCGCTTCATCTTTAAGTAGCTTTAGAAGTACAGGCGCATTAGGAAATTTAGCCACAGAGCCAAAACCCCCTTTGAGGAAATCTGCTTGTTCTTGCCAGTTATGGCCGAGTTCAACAGAGTTGTTGGTCGATTCTTGCTTCAACTGCGTGAGTGCGTTTTGAGCAAGAGTTGTAATCTGTTGCGGGTTTTGGTGCCAAGCTTGCACCAATCGAGTGAGTGTTGTGGATAAGTCTGTGGGTTTCTCGTAAATAAAGCTGAAAAAAGGTTGGCCGTTAGGCGTGAGTACAACGTGCATTGGCCACCCTGCTCGTCCAAAAACTCGATCAGAGAAATAAATCAAAGCATCATCAATGTGGGGTGTCAGTTCGCGATCGACTTTAACGGAAATAAAGTCTTTGTTCAAAATGCGAGCAATATCAGGATTTTGGTAATTGTCTTTTTGCATCACATGACACCAATGGCATGCGAAATACCCTGATGAAATCAGAATTAATTTATTCTCTTCTTGGGCTTGTTGGAGTAAGCCATCCGACCAACTGACCCAATTAACAGGGTCATCGGCATGCATTGCCAAATATTTGGAGGGGTGGTTTAAAAGCGAATTGCTTGCCGAGGCGAAAAGTGGCAAGCAAAGTAGAAAGCTAATCGCGCTTAGTTTCAGCCTCTGTCTGAGCTTCCAATTCATCCATTTCACGCTCAATGCGGTCGAACTCATCTTCCATCTCCTCATCCGTCATTTCAGACTCATCTTCTTCAGGAATGTTGCGAGTCAAGATTCCACCGATGATGACGCCCACTTCGAACAGCATCCACATAGGAACAGCTAGAAGCGTTTGAGAAATGACATCTGGCGGTGTTAACAACATACCAATGATAAATGCCGCAACGATCACGTAAGGGCGTTTCTGACCTAATTTTTTAGCCGTTGTCATGCCGGCAACAATGACCAAAATAGTCGCGATTGGAACTTGGAAAGCAAAACCAAAGGCGAAAAACATCTTAATTGCAAAATCTAGATAGTTCGTAATGTCGGTTGCAACGACAACGCCATCGGGAGATGTTCCAGTTAAGAATGCGAAAACCAGTGGAAATACGACGAAATAGGCAAAGGCGCCGCCAGAGTAGAATAAAACCACAGACCCCATCATCAGCGGACGCGCTAAACGTTTTTCATGCTGATAAAGGCCTGGCGCGATAAAGCTCCATAATTGGTACAACAAGTACGGCATAGCTACGAAAATCGAAGCTATTAAAGCCAACTTGAACGGCGTTAAGAATGGAGAAGCCACGCCGGTTGCAATCATGCTGGTGTTTTCTGGCAAGTTAACCGTTAAAGGCGTTGCCAACCAAGTATAGAGGTCATTCGCGAATGGGAAAATGGCCAACATTACGATAAAAATCGCAATGACGACTCGAACCATACGGTCGCGGATTTCTAGAAAATGTGCCAATAATGGCAATTCTTCGGAGGGCTGATTCGCCTTGTTGTCACTCATGAAGGTTTTTTCTCGGAGTCCACATCTGATTTAGGCGTTTCAGTCGAAGTTGGCATTGCAACTTGCGCCTCGGTCGGTTGATTTGAAGAGGCAGTTGAATCTGCTTTTTTCTCTTTATTGGAATCTCTAAAGCTACCCGAGCTTAAAGAATCAATATCAAGATCGTCAAAATCAGCAGAGCTGAATTCATCACGGATATCATCCATGGTGCGAGTTAAGCTATTGCCTGTCGTGCGCAAATCATTTAACTCGTTATTCAGGCCTAAAGTTTCCTCGACATGCGAACGGTGCTTGTCAAATTCTGTTTCAGATTTGACGTTAGCAATGAATGTACGCAATTTACCGACGTAACGACCTACTGTGCGCGCCACTTCAGGCATACGCTCAGGGCCAATTACGACAAGTGCCACCACCAAGATGATGACAATTTCAAGGAAACCAATGTCAAACATTAGGCTTTATCTTTAGGTGTCTCGTCTTTCTTTTCAGCTTGCGCGTCGAATACGTTGCCTTCTTTATTGGCTTCGTCTTTATGTTCTACATTCGCTTGAGCTGTGTCATCTTTCTTAGCTGATTCGTCTTTAACAGACTCTTTAAAGCCTTTGATTGCAGCGCCTAAATCACCACCGACGTTGCGAAGTCGTTTTGCACCGAACAAAACCAAAACGATTGCTAAGATGATTAATAACTGCCAAATACTGATGCCCATGGATGCTTCTCCGAAAAATTGGTTTATAAAATTTTGCTAATAATATCAGTTTTCACTGATAAATTGGAATCCCAGTGATTTAATTTACTGGGGTACCCATAAGGTGAATGTGCAGATGAAAGACTTCCTGTCCACCGCGTTCGCCTGTATTAATTTGAGTTTTGAAGTGTTCGCCTAGACCGTGTTCAACGGCTAATTTACGTAGCAATAACATCATGTGTCCCATCACGGCGTGATCGTCGTCTTCTAAATGCGCTAGGCTGATGATCGGTTTTACAGGGATAACCAACAAATGCACGGGTGCGCGTGGGTTGATGTCTTTAATGACGAAGCAATGTTCATCCTTGTACACCATGTCCGATGGGATTTCACCGTCATGGATTTTTTGAAACAGTGTTTTTTCGCTCATGATTATTCCTTACGGCTGGCTTTTTCAACATGACCTGAAGTGCCAAAACGGCGCTCAAGTTCGTTTAAAACGTCTTGTCCGCTTTTACCTTCATTGGCG
>JAAZVR010000015.1 GCA_018623305.1 Thiotrichales bacterium
ATGGATGATGGAGGAGTTGCGAGTGGCGACGTTTAGTTCCTTTAAACCTTCAATTCCGATCTCAATTAAGAAAATTGAAAAATATCTGCGGGAATAAGTGCATTAAATTGAACTGATTTGAATGGTCAAACTTCTAAAGCCTTGGTGCGGCACAGCGATGTTCTGCACCGTTATTTTTTACAGTATTTTTTAAGTAAAACGAATATAAAAAGCCATCATAAAAACTTCTCATATGTGAATACACTGAGCAAGTTTCTGATTACCTATCGAGCTAGGCTCAAGACCATCGATCATCGTCGTTTTTATTGATTCAGGATTATACAAACTTCAACAATATAAACTTTGAATCCCTCTCTGACTGGGCGTAGGATTTTGAGGCTAAGGCTGAGCGTCTTAAGGATCCATCGTTTGTGGCGTACTTGTTAGACTTTATATAAGAAAAACGTCTATTACTACTTGATGAAGGACCTATTCGTCTACAATTTGGATTAGAAGCAGAATCAGAGAATCAAGGGCAGTTGTGGATTACCATTACGGATTCTGGTGTTGGGTTCGATGTTCAAAAAATGCTCAACCGAGAGCAATCGAACTCACTCACGCATGGTCGAGGAATCCCGCTGATCAGTCAATTGTCTGATGGTTTCGAATACAATGAAACAGGTAATCAACTGACATTTAAAGTGAACCTAAATTATGATGACTGAAACGGCAAGAATCCCACAAACGTTTGAAGGTTGGGGAGTTACAGCACAAGCCCTGAACACGCTTATCGATGAGCGCGAAACTTGCTTATGGGTGGTTTCTCCGAGCATTCAAAAAACAGACGTCTTTAAAGCCCTGCCTAGCGAGATAATGCATCATTGTATAACGATCAGTGGAGAACCAAACCCTGATGATGTCGATCAAATAGCTGAAACTTATCGCAAAGAAAGTATTGATTGCATTATTGCCCTGGGTGGCGGCTCGGTTATGGATTTTTCAAAAGCCTTGGCGGGTATTTTAAATAGTGATACTGCATCAGTGATGGATTATCTGGAAGGCGTTGGTCGTGATATTCCTTATGAACTGATACCTGTTCGGTGGATTGCTATTCCAACCACTCCAGGAACGGGTGCAGAAGTGACCAAAAATGCCGTTCTTTCAAAACCTGGCTTGTTTAAGAAATCGTTTAGAGATGATCGTTTAATTGCAGATGCGGTTGTGCTGGATGCTCAGTGGTTATCATTTTTACCTAAATCTGCATTAGCCGCGACTGTTATGGATGGTTTGACTCAATTAATTGAAGCATACACATCAACACAAAATAACTCGACAGTCGATGCACTGATTGCCTCAGTTACTCCAGGTTTATTTGATGTTATTGAGCGTCTAATAGACGACTCCCTTACTCATGATGATTATCACCATCTGGCTCGTGCTGGGATGATTTCAGGCATAGCGTTGGCTAACTGCGGTTTAGGAATGGTTCATTCATACGCCTCAGCTGTGGGGGCATACACCCACGCTCCACATGGTGTTGTGTGTGCCAGGTTATTGCCTAAGGTGACTGAATACAATCTAGAAAGAATGGAAACTGATTCAGATGGCTATCAACGATATGTGAACTGGACATATTGGCTTAATCCATTAATGAGAGTTGAAGAGCTCAGTCAGACCTTTGCCGGATGGGTCAGAGCATTAAATATTAGTCCTCTAGGTGACTATGGCCTTAAAAGAGATAATTGCGTAAAAATTATACAAGAAACTTTGCAGAAAACGAATCCTGTCGATTATGATATTGATAGTAAACTGCAATTATTGGAATCTGAACTTTACTGAATATGAAGGCGAATCTGTTCAATGTGACATTAAGACCGAACTGAGCAAGAGCATACCTCTAGTGAGTGCAGTCATCCCTACGAGTGAAGTCTGATATTGATGATACGCTTGAATTAGAAGGGATGTATGTGCATCTATCTCGAACAGCGGTGCCACAAATATTGATGAATATTATTCAAAACTCAGTTCATACTGTCGACGGCAACCATTACATTCTAAATGTTTTGAAAATCATGCTAGAACCCAACGGTTTCAATTGCATTGAGGCTGAGTCTGGTGTTCAAGCCATTGAAGCAATGAGCGATCAAACTATCGACTTAATCATTACGGATCTACACATGCCTGATATGTCAGGCTTTGAGTTTATCGATTGGGTAAAGGAAAATCACCCAGAGATACCCATTACGATTGTATCGGCAGGGATTAATGAAAATCTAAATGAAGCGCAGCAAGCGAGTATTTCAAAAGCTGATGCCGTCATTGAAAAGCCTTTTCGTGCGGCAGAATTGCTCGACACGATTAGACCTTTAACGTAGTTTTACTGTTGTTGTTGAGCTTGTTGCTCTGCAACTGCTTTTTTGACTTCCGTCATATCCAGTTTCTTCATTTCTTCAATCGCGTTGTCAAACGCACCTGCAGGTAAAGCACCCGCTTGATTATGAATAATAATTTGCTCACGGAAGAAAGTAATCGTAGGAATCGAACGAATACCAAACATACCCGCTAACTCTTGCTCTGTTTCTGTATTCACTTTCGCAAACACCACATCATCAAATTTAGTCGCGGCTTCTTCAAAAACTGGACCAAACTGCTTACAAGGACCGCACCATTCAGCCCAGAAATCAATGATTACCATATCGTTATTTTCGATAATCTCTTGGAAATTATCTTTTGTCATTTCAATTGCAGCCATGATTAAGCTCCTTTATTGGTTGTTAATTTTTCTGGGTTTAAATGTGTTTTGAGTTCGTCTTCAGATAGATCTGTCAGTTCTAGAGCAACGTCTAAAATAGGGCGTTGTTCAGCATAGGCCTTCTTGGCAATTGCAGCGCCTTTTTCATAGCCAATGACAGAGTTCAAAGCTGTAACAAGAATTGGGTTGGCAAATAAAGCTTCATCAATATTGTCTTGGCGAACATTGAAATCCTTGATTGCGATATCGGCCAGCTGAATTGATGCTTGGCTTAACAGCTGAATGCTTTCAATCAAATTACGGCCAATCATTGGCAACATAACATTTAATTGGAAATTACCTGATTGACCACCGACAGTAATTGCCGTGTCGTTACCCATAACTTGAGCACACGCCATTGCAACCGCTTCAGGTATAACAGGATTCACCTTACCTGGCATGATTGAGCTACCTGGCTGAATCGCAGGCAATTCAATTTCGCCCAAACCGGCTAATGGACCACTGTTCATCCAGCGAAGATCATTTGCGATTTTCATCAAACTGACGGCCGTTGTTTTCAATTGACCTGACATCTCAACACTGGAATCTTGAGCACTGATACCCATAAATGGACGCTCCAATGCAGTGACCGAAACACCTGTTGCAGCCGCGATGTATGTCGCAACTCGAGGCCCCATTTCAGGGTGGGCATTAATGCCTGTACCCACAGCGGTGCCACCAATAGGAAGTGCTTGGAGTCTTGGAAGGGAAGATTCAATTCGATGAATGTTTTGTTCAATCTGATCCGCCCACGTTTGAAGCTCTTGCGATAGTTGAATCGGCATCGCATCCATAAGGTGCGTTCGTCCAGTTTTTGTCACACCAGCAACAGCATTGGCTTTCTCAGTAATGGTGCTGTGAAGGTGTTTCAGGGCAGGCAACAATCGTTTGTGAATTTCCATCGCCGCGGCCAACTGAAGGGCACTAGGGAATACGTCGTTAGAACTTTGCCCCATATTCACATCATCATTTGGGTGAATGCCTAGGTTATCCTGCTCATTTGCAATATTTGAAATGACTTCGTTCATGTTCATGTTCGAGCTAGTACCTGACCCTGTCTGGAACACATCAACTGGGAATTGATCCGCGTAGTCACCTTGAATGATTCGATCAGCAACCGCTTGAATGGAGTTGCTTTTTTCATCTGACATCCAACCGATGTCTTTATTGGCTGCAGCGCATGCATGTTTGACGTGAGCCAATGCTTTAATTAGCGCAGCGGGAAGCGGTTGGCCGCTAATCGGAAAGTTGTTGACTGCGCGTTGAGTTTGCGCTCCCCAGTAAGCATTTTTAGGAACTTGAAGTTCCCCCATGCTGTCTTTTTCGATTCTGTATTCCATGTTCAGAGTTTTGCCTGTAATTTACGATTAATCCAGTAATCTTATCACTGACTTTATTGGGTTTCCATTAGTGGTGTCAGAGGATGTTGTATAAATTGCGTATTTATTGTGATTATATTGGTCTAAAACCTTGAAATATTGGGCACATGATTTAAACTTCACTGCATAAGTAAAAGTATGAAGAATATAAGGAATTTTAGATGAAGTTTTCTAAGTTAATGGTAGCGATGTTGGCTGCTGGTGCACTTGCAGGTTGTTCAACAGCACCAAAAGATGGCGGTGAAATGAATGCAGAAAAAGTGACTAAAAACGGTAACACTGCACACGTTGAAATTATTAAAGCCGACGGAGCTGACTCGATTTCATCTTCAGCAATTTATGAAAAGAAAGCTAAAGAAATGGGTGTTCCTGTTGCACGCATTTACTTCGACTTCGACCGTTCTGAAGTTAAAGCGTCTCAAATGACAGCATTTGAAGCGCACGCGGCCTACATGAAAGCTAACTCTGAAGTGACTTTGACGATCGAAGGTCATTGTGATGAGCGAGGCACTAAAGAATACAACTTGGCTTTGGGTGAGCGTCGTGCGAAATCAGTCAAGATGGCCTTGGAAGCGAAAGGTGTTGATGGAAACCGAATCAAAATCGTAACATTTGGTGAAGACAAACCAGCAAATGACAACCACAACGAAGCGGCGTGGAAAGAAAACCGCCGTGCTGAGTTCCGTTACGATTCAGTTAAATAAAGCGAATTTAATTCGATTAAGGCCCCGCTAAGCGGGGCTTTTTTGATGGAGATAAACAAATGACAACGTTTAAAGAAATTTTGGCCGAGTTGCCATCGGTTGAGGGAATTCACTCAATTGAATTGTATTTGCAAGATGCAGCAGAACCTTACGCAGAAATTCCGAATGCAGAAGGAAAGCGTGGTTCTTTAATGGTGTATAACCAATTGATTGAAGAATTTGGCTCTGTTTTAAATAAAGAATGTGCAGAACGTGGCCTTGAACTATTCGCTGAACACACGGAAGACGCTCGTCAAAATCCTGGCGCACATCCGAATATTGATCGTTTGTTTGAAATCATTGAAGAAAACCGTCAGGACTTGATGGTTACAGTGGTGCACGAAGATGAGTAAGCCTGAAGTAAAGTATTTAAAGGACTATACCGTCAGCCCGTTTTTAGTGGATGAGTTCCACTTAAATGTGAAACTGAATGAAGATGTTACAACGGTTTCTTCAACAGCTCATTACCGTCGCAATCTAGAATCGGAACATTTACCTTTGACGCTCGATGGTCAGGAAATGGATTTAAAAGCCGTATATTTGGATGGTCAGCACTTATCTGAAGATGCGTATATGCTCGGTACGGAAACCTTGACCTTGCATGATGTTCCAGATGCTTTTGAATTACGCATCGTGACAGAAATTAAGCCGCAAGAGAATACATCGCTCGAAGGCCTTTATAAATCAAGCGGTAACTACTGCACTCAATGTGAGGCGACAGGTTTCCGTAAGATTACTTACTATCTAGATCGCCCTGATGTCATGACGGTGTTCACAACGACTTTAGAAGCCGATCAAGCGAAATACCCCGTGCTGTTATCGAATGGTAATTTGATTAACACAGAAACATTGGACAACGGTCGTCATATTGCTACTTGGCATGATCCGCATAAAAAGCCGTGCTATTTATTTGCAATGGTTGCAGGCGATTTGGAGATGGTCGAAGATTCATTTACAACTCTATCTGGTCGAGATGTGACACTGCGTATCTTTGCCGAAGCGCACAACATCGATAAATGTGACCATGCGATGGAATCACTGAAAAAATCGATGAAATGGGATGAAGAACGCTACGGTCTAGAATACGACCTTGATATCTTCATGATTGTGGCGGTCGATGATTTCAACATGGGCGCAATGGAAAACAAAGGCCTTAACATCTTTAACTCGAAATTAGTGTTTGCCAAGCCTGAGTCTGCAACGGATAAAGACTATGAAAGCATTGAAGCCGTCATCGGCCACGAGTATTTCCATAACTGGACGGGCAACCGAGTGACGTGTCGAGATTGGTTCCAATTAACGTTGAAAGAAGGCCTGACAGTTTACCGTGATCAAGAATTCACTTCAGATTTAATGTCTCGTCCAGTTAAGCGTATCGAAGATGTCCAGTTATTACGCAGCTACCAATTCCCAGAAGATGCAGGGCCAATGTCTCACCCGATTCAGCCAAGTTCATACATTGAGATGAATAACTTCTACACGGTGACGGTGTATGAAAAAGGTGCGGAAGTGGTCCGTATGTACGAAACATTGCTCGGTCGTGATGGATTTCGTCGAGGTATGGATTTGTATTTCGAACGTCATGATGGTCAAGCGGTTACAGTGGATGATTTCCGTATGGCGATGGCGGATGCCAATGGTGTTGATTTAACTCAGTTCCGTCGATGGTACGAGCAAGCGGGCACGCCTAAAGTAAAAGTTGTCGGCACTTATGACGAGCAAGCGCAAAACTACACTTTAACAGTTGAGCAAACGAATAAAGATGAACCCTTGCATATTCCATTTGCGGTGGGCTTGTTAAATTCTGAAGGCCAAGATATCTTGCCTGAAGGAACTCAAGTAATTGATATTAAAGAGGGCACTCAATCGGTAACCTTTGAGAATATCACTGAATCACCTGTGCCTTCATTACTGCGTGGCTTCTCAGCACCGGTGGAGTTGGACTTTGATTACACTGCCGAACAATTAGCATTCCTAATGGCGAATGATTCCGATGAGTTTAATCGTTGGGAAGCGGGTCAAAAATTGATGGCGAAAGAAATTCTAGCGATGGTGGATGACTTGCAAAATGGCATTCGCCCACAGTCGAGCGATGTACTTCTACACGCTTTGGAAGCAACGCTGACGAACGACAGCCTAGAACCTGCATTTCGTGCTTTGGCATTGAGCATGCCAAGCATCAGCTACTTGTGCGAATTGACAGAAACGGTGGATATCGACAACCTCGTCAAGGCGCATAAACAGATGAAGCACGATATTGCACGTTTCTCGATGCACGCACTATTGACGACCTATCGAGCAATGGAAGTGGAATCTGAGGAATACAGCCCATGTGCAAAAGATTCAGGCCAACGTGCGTTGCGCAACTTGTGTTTGAACTACATGATGACGCTCGATAGCATTGATGCGCTGAAATTCGCATGGAATCAATACCATGATTCCAACAATATGACCGACGTATTGGCCGCATTGAAAGGCTATTCTCATTCACATCGTCAAGAGCGCGAAGTGCTATTGGAAGAGTTCTACAACAAATGGCACAAAGAACCATTGGTTTTGGATAAATGGTTCACAATGCAGGCCTTGTCAGAGCGTGATGAAACGCTGAATGATGTGATTGCCTTATCTGAGCACAAAGACTTCAATATGAAGAACCCGAACCGTGTTCGTTCTTTGTTAGGTGCATTCAGCCGTTTGAATCCGAGTGCTTTCCACGATGCTTCAGGCCGAGGTTATCAGTTTATGGCGGATAAAGTCATCGAATTGAACGATATCAACCCTCAAGTGGCCGCTCGCATGGTCGGCGCATTCAATGGTTGGAAGAAATTTGATGAAGTTCGACAAGGCCTGATGACGGCTCAGTTGAAACGCATTATGAATCACAAAACGATCTCTAAGGATGTGTACGAAATTGTCTCAAAAGCCTTGGGATAATCCCGTCGATGTTGTGATTGTCGGCGCAGGCGCTTCAGGGCTGTTCTGTGCCGCTCAACTAGGTTATCGTGGCTTTAAGGTGTTGGTCATCGACCATGCACCGAAAGCCGCATCCAAAATCCGAATTTCAGGCGGTGGGCGATGTAATTTCACTAATCTTAACGCCACACCCGCCAACTATCTTTGTCATAACCCACACTTTGTTAAATCGGCTTTGGCTCAATTTAAGCCTGAGGCCTTTGTGGATCTAGTCGATCGGCACGGTTTGGAGTATGTTGATAAAGCACCAGGCCAGCTATTTTGCAAAGAACGGGCAGGGGATTTGATTGCTATTTTACGCACCGAATGCGATTGGGCCGGTGTTGAGATTTCACTGAAAACGGAAGTGGATAAAGTCAGTTTTAAAGACGAATTGTATTCTTTAGAAACCTCCGAAGGCCTTATCCAAACACCGCGTTTAATTGTTGCAACGGGCAGTTTGTCTTATCCTAAACTCAAGGCCTCCGATTTTGGGCATCGAATTGCACAACAATTTGGCCTAAAAGTCACAGAAATGCGTGCAGGCCTTGTGCCTTTTGTAATGCCCGATTCATTCAAGCGTGACTGGGCTGAACTCAGCGGAACTGCGCTGGATGTGGTGGTGTCTAATCATCTTCAGCAATTTGCAGAACCAATGCTTATTACTCACCAAGGTTTGAGTGGCCCAGCCATCTTGCAAATCTCTAATTATTGGCTGCCAGGCGAATCCATCACTATTAATTTACTGCCAAACGATTCAGCACTGGACGAACTCCAGCGAGCTAAAGCTGAAAATAAAACACTGTCTTCGGTGTTGAAACCGCATTGGCCAAATAAATTCCGTCAGCGCTGGCTGGAGCTGAACGCACCTGAACGAAGCCTCGCAGAGCTATCGAACGCTGAGATTGAACAGTTGGCAAGTAAACTCAACGCTTGGGAGGTCTGGCCAGAGAAAACCGAAGGCTATGCCAAAGCGGAAGTGACTTTAGGGGGTGTCGATACGGATGAGGTTTCCTCTAAAACTCTAGAAGCCAAGAAGCAAAAAGGCCTCTATTTTATTGGTGAGGTTTTAGATGTCACAGGGCAACTGGGTGGTTTTAATTTTCAGTGGGCATGGTCATCGGCCTACGCCTGTGCAATGAATATTGAAAAGGTTTAAGAATTATGAACAATACCTTCTATTGGTTTGATTTTGAAACATTTGGTGCAAACCCAATGAAAGATAGGCCTGCACAGTTTGCAGGTATTCGTACGGATGAAAACTTAAACATCATTGGCGAACCTTTGATGATTTATTGCAAGCCTTCGCCTGATTTTTTACCTGCGCCTGAGGCCTGTTTGGTGACTGGGATTACTCCGCAAACAGCACTTGAAAAAGGTATGCCTGAGGCGAATTTTTTCAAAGCCATTGAAAAAGAATTGGCTCAACCGAATACCTGCGCGGTCGGTTATAACAGCCTGCGATTTGATGATGAAGTCGTCCGCCACGGCTTTTACCGAAATTTCCTGCCGCCTTATAACCGTGAGTGGCAAAACGGCAATTCACGTTGGGATTTGATGGATGTGTCACGCATGACCGCCGCTTTACGCCCTGATGGCATTAACTGGCCAACAAAAGAAGACGGTTCGCCAAGTTTTAAACTAGAAGATTTATGTGCAGCCAACGGGATTAATACGGAAAACGCCCACGATGCGATGGCCGATGTGTATGCGACGATTGAATGGGCAAAGACCATACGCAAGGCGCAGCCTCGTTTATTTGATTACGCCTTTAAGATGCGTAAGAAAGATGCCATTGCGGATTTAATCAATACATCAACGCATGGCTTGTTTCTGCATGTTTCAGGTATGCTCGGTTCAAAACATCAATATGTCGGCGTTATGATGCCAATTACGGTACATCCGAATAATAAAAACAGCGTTATCTGTGTGGACGTGACTCAATCCATTCAAGGCCTTACGGAGTTGGAAGTCGAGGATATCTACGAACGCATTTTCACGAAAACCGATGAATTACCTGAAGGCCTTGAGCGCTTGCCTGTGAAAGAGGTGCATTTGAATAAATCTCCCACGGTCGCGCCTTTGAATACTTTGACACCCGAAACAGCAGAACGTTTAAGCATTAATTTAGCCTTTTGTAAAAAACAACACGATGATTTACTGCCAGTGATTGATATTGCTGCTGAAAAACTCATGTCCATCTATGAGCATCGTGATTTTGAAGAAGTGACGAATCCAGATTGGCGTTTATACGCTGGTGGTTTTATCTCCAATGCAGATGCAGGGCAACGTGCCCGCGTTTCTCGCATGAGTTGGGATGAGTTGTGCGATACGCCGATTTCATTTGAAGACGATTATATGGGGCGCTTGTTATTTCGATATCGTGCGCGCAATTCAGTTGAAAGCTTAACGGAAGATGAGCAAGCTCAGTGGCATGAATGGCGATGCGCACAATTTGGCGATATCGAGGCTTATATGGAGCGACTGGATGAGCTTGAGAATGCTCCGACAGCGACGGGTGCTGATTGGGCGGTTTTAAACGAATTACGCGAGTATGTGCACCAATTGTGCGCAGGGTGCGACAATTTGTCGCAGGTGTGACATATCGGTTTTTTATAGAATTCTCCTAACTTTTATTTAGGAGATTTTTGTATGAAAAAGACACCGATTGCCTTAGCGATTCTCGCTGCCATGTCGCACACAGCACACGCTGAAGACACTGTAAAATTGTCAGATATTCAAGTTACAGAAACCGTTTCTACACCGCAAACAGAAGTGGTTAAACCCGATGCGTTAGTAGATACGTTTTACACAGAAGCAGGTGATGCTTTACGCCAAGTGAATGGTGTTGAGGGACAACGTCTAGGCGGTATGGGTATTGACCCAATGATCCGTGGTTTAAGTCAAACTCAATTGGATATCACAATTGATGGCGCCCATGTGGTTTCAGGTTGTCCAAACCGAATGGATCCTGCAACATCGTATGTGGATATTACATCTTTCTCTAACGTTAAAGTTTTCAAGGGTGTAGAAACGTTGGAATACCCTAAAGCGGGTGTTCATTTCGAAACAGTCACTCAGCCGACGGCTCAAACAACAGGTTCAATGTACTATGGCTTGTCTAGCCAAGGGACAGGTAACGAGATGGGCGTGGATATTGTGACGCCGATTAGCTTTGACGGTGGTTACACTTACCTGAGAACTCAGGCCTACCATAAAACAGCGGATAACTACGAAGATGGCAATGGCGATGAGGTGAAATCAGCCTACACAACACGTGGCGCGACGTTTATTTTAGGAAATCGTAAAGCCAATGGGGATGAGCAGACATTAACGTTTGCGCATGCGTTGCATGAGGATGTGTTGTACGATGGTGCAAAAATGGATTCACCATACTCAGAAAACAATCGTTTATCGGCAGAAATCAAGCGCCACAACGTTGGGCCATTTGCTAAAGTCGAAGCGACTGCGTTTTACACAACGGTTAACCATTTGATGGAAAACCGAGCTGTGCCTTCACCCACAATGGCCGTAGATACTGACACGGAAAATACAGGTATTAAACTTTCAGGTTTGATTGAGCAGGGTACAACACAGTACCGAATGGGTTTGGACTTGGATAAACAAAATGCCACAACAACAGATATGAGTTATGCGCTTGTTTATGATTCTCCAGGTGTGTTGAATCCCACAAAAACAACAAATATGACGAATATGGCGCAGACAATGTGGCCTGAAGGTGAAATCATTGAAACACGAGCTTGGGCTGAGCGCGATCAATTGGTGGGTGATAAAGGCAATTTGATTGCGGGTATTCAAGTTCAGCAGTTTGATGCTTCTGCAAATGGCACATCAACAAATCCAAATATTACAACAGGTAAAGAGTATACGGATACAGAAGTTGGCGGTTTAATTCGATACGAACATGATTTAGGTGCGAATCGAACATTATTTACAGGTGTTTCTCGTCACTCGACTTCGGCGGACATTACCGAGCGTTTTATCTCTAAGACACAGGAGGGTATAAAAGATAAAGCTCATTGGTATGGTAATCCTGAGCTTGAACTTGAAAAACACACTCAATTCGACTTAGGTGTTGAACAAACGGGCGCACAAAATTGGTTAATCAATGCGTACTACAATCAGATTGATGATTTTGTGGATGCGACAATGACTGGTGATGCAGTTTCGACCAGCTTAACAAGCACTTATCACAACATTGACGCAGTTATTTATGGCCTAGAAGCGAAGGCGCAACGCGTAATGAAAAACGGTGTTGTTGTGAAAGGTCAAATTGCCTACATGAAAGGTGAAGATAAAACGAATGATGTTGCATTATCACAAATTGCACCGGTCTCAGGTACTGTCACAGTTGAGCATATGAATCACGGTGTGCGTTTGCGTTTTGCGCTTGAGCAAGATGAATTGGGTGTGAATGACCCAGGTTATGCCACTCAAACAGCAACACCGGCGTATGAAGTCTTCGATTTTTACGGTACGAAATACTTCAATCAAACAACGTCTTTGACTTATGGTGTGGACAATATTTTTGACGAGTATTACTACAATCATATTGGACGAGCGGATTCATTTGGTGCAGGTACGATTAATGTAGCAGAACCCGGCCGTACGCTTTGGCTGAAACTGAATCATAGCTTCTAAACAGATGATATAACATGAATCACATTTCAAATAATGGCATGGGGCGTGTAAAATACGCCCCATTGTTTTTTTATAAACCGGAGAAATTCATGGGACGCGCATTCCAGAACCGTAAGGAATCGATGGCCAAGACTTCAGATATGAAGGCTAAGGTCTACAGTAAATACAGCCGAGAAATCTACGTCTGTGGTAAAAATGGTGGGGTAGAACCTGAATCAAACTTGGCATTATCATCATTAATCGACCGCGCTAAACGTGATCAAGTGCCTGCGCACGTCATTGATAAAGCCTTGCAAAAAGCGGCTGGTGGCGGCGGCGAAGATTTCGTTCCCGTTCGATTTGAGGGTTACGGCCCAGGTTCTTCAATGGTGATGGTTGAGTGTTTGACGGACAACAACACGCGTACTTTTGGTGATGTTCGTTTCTGCTTTACTAAAGCGAAATGCAAAATCGGTACGGAAGGCTCTGTGGCTCATATGTTCGATCATTACGGTGTTTTTGTTCTACCGACCGATGATGAAGATGGCATTATGGAAGCCTTGATGGAAGCAGATGTTGATGCTCAAGAAATCGAAGTCGAAGACGGCAAAACAACGGTATTCGCACCGTTTGACGAATACGGTCAAGCACGTTCAGCTTTGTTGGCTTATATGGGCGATTCAATGGAATTCGACATGGATGAGATCCAATGGGTGCCTAAAATGACGAAGGCATTGGAAGGCGAAGACCTTGAAATGTTTGATAAGTTCATCGCCATGCTTGAAGACAATGACGATGTACAAAAGGTGTATCACGACGTCGAGTGATAGGCCTCTAAAGCTACTACACGGCTTTGTTTCAAATCCACGAGTGGACGAGGGTAGTTGGGTGCCCAAGTCCAGGGCTCGTGGATTTTTTTGTCTTTTAAGTGCGCTAATTCAGGTACCCATTGACGAATATAGGTGCCATCAGGGTCGAACTTTTGCGATTGAGTAATCGGATTGAAAATTCGGAAATAGGGTGCTGCGTCTCGGCCACAACCGGCCACCCATTGCCAGCTGAATCGATTGATAAATAAATCAGCATCGCACAATGTATGTTCAAACCACTCGGCACCCAATCGCCAGTCTTTCATTAGATTCTTAGTTAAAAACGAGGCCACCACCATACGCACCCGATTGTGCATATAACCCGTATGCCACAGTTCACGCATGCCAGCATCAACCAAAGGAATTCCGGTTTGACCTTTCGTCCAAGCGATAAAGGTTTCGTCTTTCTCTTTTGACCAAGGAAATTCGCTGAAACGATCATTTAATGGCTCATTAATACCTGTAGGCGCATGATGGAAAGTATATCGAGCGAACTCTCGCCAAATAATCTGACGCGCAAAGGCATCAAACCAAACATCGTTTTCACGCATCGTCCATAAAATCTGATGCGAACTGATTTCACCGAAGTGAATTGCAGAGGCGAGCTTAGATGTTCCGTTCACCGCTGGCATATCTCGATACTCTGCATAATCGGCGACACGATTGTCTAAAAAATCATCGAGTTCATTATCGAGATAAAAATCGTCTGCCCACGGGATTTTGGGCAATAAACCCAAATCCTCAACGGAACA
>JAAZVR010000016.1 GCA_018623305.1 Thiotrichales bacterium
ACGGTGCTGATGTCGTTAGTGGCGGTGGTGCTCGCGGCGGTGTATCCCTTTATGAAACGTCATACGCATTGGCCTCAAGTATTTCTTGGGATTGCTTTTGCATGGGCTATCCCGATGGGATTTATGGCAGTTCAGGGCACTATTCCGTTATTGGCATGGGTAGTTTTTGTTGCGACCGTTATATGGGCAGTGGTGTACGATACGATGTATGCGATGGTCGATTACGAAGATGATGTGAAAATCGGAATTAAATCGACGGCGGTTTTATTTGGTAAGTATTCCGCTGATTATATTGCCGGTTTCCAGTTATTGTTTTTAGGTCTGTTGATGTGGGCAGGTCAATTAGCGCATCTTGGATGGCCGTTTTGGGCAAGTTTAGTGGTCGTGTCGTTGTTTTTCTTGAAGCAACAAAAATGGATTCGAACAGGTCATAGAAAAGCCTGTTTCCAGGCTTTTCTCAATAATCACTGGGTTGGATTATCGGTCTTTGCCGGTATTGCCATATCCTGAGCGCGCCCATACACAAAGGTGCCGATTAAGATTCCTATAATCACGAAGATCGCAGAAATTTTACCTTCACCCAGCATTGCAGGGACGGAACCTGGACAAGACGCAGTCATTGCCCAACCAATGCCGAATAAGACCGCACCAAACAACAAGCCTGGTTTGTCGGGTTTTTTGGCAAAATCAATCGGCGCGCTGTCCGCGACAGAGTTCACTTGGAACTGCTTCAAAATCCAAATACCTATGGATGCAGTGACAACGGCCGCACCAATCACATACACCAACTGAAAATTTTCCAATAAGAACATTTCCGCGTGAAAATCATAAGTCGTTGCACCTGAGCGGCTCAAAAGAAATCCGAAGAGAGTGCCTAAACCTAAAGCAAAAATCTTTTTCATTTCGTTCTCCTTAGGCGACAAATGCGAATAAGAGTTGAGTGGCAATCAACGCGCTAGCAAAGAAAGTCACTGCGGCAAAAATACTTGGTCGATTCACAAGCGAGCAACCGACTAAGGCATGGCCTGTAGTACAAGCCCCTGCTAAACGAGCACCGTAGCCTAATAAGAAACCACCCATTAATAACCATAGGGCTTTAGCTGCCGGGCTTGTTGGTAGAATTGAATCGTACATCCCCATTTCGAAGCTCCAGTGCCACTCGCCTGGAGAGAGCATTGCGTTGATAAATCCACCCAAAGGTAGACCGACTAGAAACCAGAGTTTCCAGTTGTTCAAGATTTTGTATTCGCCGGTGTGGAAAAATGAGGATTTGGTGAAAAAACCAACGACGTTTCCGTAGGCGCTCGAACAGCCTAGAGGTTTACCAATCAACCAAAAATGGAGCAGAATAAACATTCCAATAAAGAGTCCGCCAATCCAGCCGGCCCAAAATGAAACTTCCATAGATTTACTTCCCAATACTATCTATACTAATTAAGTAGGGTATTGTGCTTGGTGTGTGGATACACGTCAAAACAAAGATTTTTGTTGCACTATAAAATTTTATTATTGGCTATAAAATTAAATAATGAGGGGATAGATTTATGTTGTGGTTAAAAGCAGCCCACATTTTATTTGTAATGTCTTGGATGGCTGGGATTTTCTACTTGCCGCGTATTTTTGTGCATTTTGTGGAAGGTAAAGAAGCGGGCGAACAAGTCGATCGTTTGGCGATTATGGCGCGTAAATTGTATAAATTTATGACCATTATGATGATGTTGGCCATCGGTACAGGCATCTGGTTATGGTTGGCGTATTTCCCTCTAATTGCCGGTTGGATGCATGCGAAGATTTTGTTTGTTGTGTTGATGTTGGTCTACCATATTTGGACGAAACGTCGAATGAAGGAAATGCAAGAAGGTCATTTGGATCATTCAGGTGTCTATTATCGCTGGGCGAACGAGATTCCTTTGTTCTTGACGATTGCGATTTTGATTTTGGTGGTTGTCAAACCTTTCTAAAACGCAAAAAGCCGGCAATTGCCGGCTTTTTTATAGGCTTAAGACCTATTACTTCTCTACGTAAGCATTTGCTGTATCGATTTTGTAAGTCCATGGGTGACCATTGACTTTCCAACCTGACTGCAAACGGAAACCTTTATGTTCGCCCGTTTTAGTTTTACCGCCTTCGAAACCGTCTGTCATGATGTAAACGTTTTCGTAACCGTATTGAGCCAACATTTTCGCAGCTGGTTGCGCACGTGTTGCACCTGAACGACACATCAATACAACAGGTGTTTCATTATCACCACCCAAGTCGTCCAATTTGTTTTCGAATTCAGTAATGAAGTCATCATTCAATTTAGATGAATAACGAGGCTTTTTAGAATCAACCGCATTGTATTTGAAGAATACAGAAGGAATCATGATTTGAGCCATTTGAGTGTGACCCACGAACTGCCATTCAGCCGGTGTGCGCACGTCAACCAAAATAACGTTGTTTGGCTCGTCTTTAGTGTTGGCTTCTTGCATCCACTTGTAAGTGTTTTCAGCAGTGATGTACAAGCCCTGAGGTGTGTGACGCTCTTTTTTAGAAGGTGCTTCACCAGCCCATTTGCTTGGCTCGACTGCCAACGCTGATGTTGCTGTAAAAGCAGCAACCAATGCCATAGAAATAATAGACTTCTTCATTGATAAAATCTCCGATAATGTTTTAATTTTTGAATATATTAGCAAATACTAATATCTTTTCCAATTAGAAAATGTTTATTTGGCATGATAAATATATTTTATAGTCTTACGGGGTGTTGATGCATGATGGATTAAAAAGAGGCCGGAGCCTCTTTATGTTTTAGTTCACCACGAAGTCTTCTGGATCGTAGGCGAGATTCGGTGCGAGCCATTTCTCGGCTTCCTCAATCGTCATGCCTTTGCGTTGAGCGTAGTCTTCAACTTGATCTCGGTTGATATTACCGACACCGAAATAACGCGCATCTGGATGGCTAAAGTACCAACCTGAAACAGCCGCTGTTGGCAACATGGCAAAGCTGTCGGTAATGCTGATGCCCGCATGTTCGACCGGTGTCAGTAAGTCCCACAGTAGGCCTTTTTCGGTATGGTCAGGGCAGGCTGGATAACCTGGAGCTGGGCGAATACCTTGGTATTTCTCTTTGATTAAGGCCTCATTGTCTAAGATCTCATCAGCGGCATAACCCCAATACTCTTTACGCACCAGCTCGTGCATTTTTTCAGCAAAGGCTTCGGCTAAGCGATCCGCCAAGGCTTTCAACATGATTGAACGATAGTCGTCGTGTGCTTTTTCAAAGCGTTCGATGTGTTCCTCAATGCCGATGCCGGCAGTCACCGCAAAACCACCAATATAGTCTTGCAGGCCTGTTTCTTTTGGTGCGACATAATCTGACAAACAATAGTTGGGCGCATCGTTGCGTTTTTCGGTTTGCTGGCGCAAATGGTGAAGTGTCATTTGCACTTCATCGCGTGCATCTGACGTATACAGCTCAATATCGTCACCGACCGCATTGGCTGGGAATAATCCCATCACAGCGCGTGCTGTCAGCCATTTCTCATCAATGATTTGCTGCAACATGGTTTGCGCATCTGCAAAGAGTTGCTGAGCTTGTTCGCCCACGACTTTGTCATTCAAGATGCGCGGGTAAAGGCCGTGCAAATCCCAAGATTGGAAGAACGGCGACCAGTCAATGCGATCGACTAGATCCTTAAGAGGGAAATTATCAAAGATATGAATGCCCGGTTGAGCTGGCTTCGGTGGCGTGTAGCCTTCCCACTCAATCGCGACCTTGTTTAATTTCGCTTTGTTATAAGGTACACGCTTGGTTTGCGCTTGTTTCTTTTTACGGTCTTCACGCACAGCTTCGTAATCGACTTTGATATTCTCAACGAACGGGCCTTTCAAGTCTTTAGATAGCAGACTTTGAGCGACACCCACTGCACGTGAGGCATCTTTCACATACACAACGGGATGGTCGTAAGCCGGGTCGATTTTTACCGCAGTATGTGCTTTTGAAGTGGTGGCTCCACCAATCAACAATGGCAACTCTAGGCCTGCGCGTTTCATTTCTTTCGCCACGTTGACCATTTCATCCAGCGATGGCGTGATAAGGCCTGAAAGACCAATCATATCCGCATTCACTTCAACGGCCTTTTCGAGGATTTTTTCCGCAGGCACCATGACGCCTAAGTCGAAGACTTCAAAGTTATTACACTGAAGCACCACGCCAACGATGTTTTTACCGATGTCATGTACATCGCCTTTCACCGTTGCCATTACGATACGCCCATTGCTTGAACCCGCTGATTTTTCCGCTTCCAAGTACGGTTGTAGATAGGCCACGGCTTGCTTCATTACGCGCGCAGATTTCACCACCTGTGGCAAGAACATCTTGCCTGAGCCGAATAAGTCGCCGACCACATTCATGCCGTCCATCAGAGGGCCTTCGATTACTTGCAAAGGCGACTGCAATTTCTGACGGGCTTCTTCGGTGTCGTCATTGATGAACTCGGTAATGCCTTTCACCAATGCATGTTCGATGCGTTTTTCAACGCTTTCTTCACGCCAGCTTAAATCCGCTTTTGAAGCGCCACCAACGGCTTGGTCACGGAATTTTTCCGCTAGAGTGATTAGGCGTTCCGTTGGATTGTCTTCGTCCGTATCAGTCGGGCGTTTGCGATTCAAAATCACCTCTTCGATGGCATCACGCAAGTCTTTTTCGATGTCGTCATAAATCGCTAATTGCCCTGCATTGACGATACCCATATCCATGCCCTCTTTAATGGCATAGTAAAGGAATACCGCATGAATCGCTTCACGCACATGGTTGTTACCACGGAATGAGAATGAGACGTTTGAAACGCCACCGGACACCATCGCATGAGGTAAGTTTTGTTTGATGTCTGTCACCGCATTGATGAAATCCAAAGCGTAGTTTTCGTGTTCCTCGATACCCGTTGCGACCGCGAAAATGTTCGGATCAAAGATGATGTCTTCCGCAGGGAAGCCAACCACTTCGGTTAGGATTTTGTATGAACGCTGACAGATTTCAAATTTGCGTTCGCGCGTATCGGCCTGACCGACTTCATCAAAAGCCATGACCAAAACTGCCGCGCCGTAACGACGAACGAGTTTCGCTTGTTCGATGAATTTTTCTTCGCCTTCTTTTAACGAAATCGAGTTAACGATGGCCTTGCCTTGTACGCATTGAAGGCCGGCTTCTAAGGCTTCCCATTTGGATGAGTCAATCATGAATGGCACTTTAGCCGCATCGGGCTCACCGGCCAGCAAGTTCATAAAGCGACGCATACACGCGACCGCATCCAACATGCCTTCGTCCATGTTGATGTCGATGATATTCGCGCCGTCTTCGACTTGTTTGATCGAAATCTCGACCGCTTCGTCGTAGTTTTCTTCGATGATAAGGCGTTTGAATTTAGCAGAACCGGTGACGTTGTTACGTTCACCTACATTGATAAAAAGTGTTTCAGAACCAATATTCAACGGCTCAAGGCCTGCTAAGCGACATTGAGGTTCAATCTCTGGAATTTCACGACGGCTATGATTTTCTGCACGTTTGGCAATTTCGCCAATGTGTTCTGGTGTTGTACCACAACAGCCACCGATTAAATTGACCCAGCCGTTCGCCAGCCACTCTTCGACTTCTTCTGCCATATCGTGTGCTGACAAATCGTATTCACCGAATTCATTCGGTAGGCCTGCATTCGGGTGAACTGAAACATAGCATTCTGAGATACGAGCCAATTCTTTGACATACGGGCGTAATTCATCAGGGCCTAAGGCACAGTTCAAACCGATTAAAAGTGGGTCAGCGTGGCGCACAGAGTTGTAAAAGGCTTCTGTCGTTTGGCCTGATAAGGTACGGCCTGAAGCATCTGTTATCGTACCCGACAACATAATTGGAATCTCAAAACCCAATTCGTCTTCGACTTGTTTAACCGCATAAATCGCCGCTTTGGCATTCAATGTATCGAAAATTGTTTCGATTAAAATAACGTCTGCACCACCTTCAAGTAGGCCTTTGGTCGCTTGGTCGTAAGCCTCAACCAATTCCATAAATGTAACATTACGATAACCGGGGTCGTTGACATCTGGAGAGATTGAACCGGTGCGGTTTGTGGGGCCTAAAACCCCCGCTACAAAACGTGGTTTTCCATCTTCGGCTTCAACTTTTGCACACGCTGCGCGCGCGACTTTTGCCGCTTCAACGTTTAATTCATAAACGTAGTCTTCCATTTCGTAATCGGCTTGGGCAATTGTCGTGGCGTTAAACGAGTTGGTTTCCACCATATCGGCGCCCGCGCGCAAGAACTGGCAATGAATGTCTTCAATGATTTCGGGGCGTGTTAAGACCAACATATCGTTGTTGCCCTGAAGCGGTGAAGGATGGTCTGCAAAGCGTTCTTGACGGAAGTCGTCTTCGCTCAGTTTAAAGCCTTGAATCATGGTGCCCATGGCGCCATCAAGCACAGCGATGCGCTCGCTCAAAATGGATTTCAAAGTGTCGATGCGTTGAGTGCGGTTATCTGTCATTTCTGCGTTAATCGTCTTTCGTTATAATTGCGCGAATTATAGCAATTTTTAAGGATGCTCGTTGTGCGCTACCCGTTGGCTTTGTTGGTTGTCAGTTTAAGCACGTTAGGCTTAAGTGGTTGCCAAGAGCGTGACTACTTAAAATTCGCTCCGATTGTTGAAACCACTTTATCGCAAGCGGGTTACGGGCATATTGCGCAAGTCTCTCGTCAAGTGCGGACTTTTTACCAGCAAGTGAAGGCCTTCGAAAAAGCCGTCGCTTTGGTTTGGGGTGAGAAAAACGTTCGTCAGCCGACTAAAGACCACTTTGTCCGTTATACCGAAGGCTATCATTCTCGCGCGGAAGTGGACTTTCGCGGCGGTATGATGGAAGTCTCCACGGTCGATACCAAAGAGCACCTGAAAAAAGCGATTGTGCAGACTTTGTTGACGCCAGAAGATCCAAAAGGCATTGATTTATATTCCGATAAGCCGATTCCTTATTCGTCTAAGCCGTTTTTGTATGGGCAGATTAAAGACCAAGATGGTCAGTCGATTAGATCTGAATGGCGCGCAGGGCGTTTTGCCGATTATCTGATTGATAATAAGGCGAAATACACCAATAAAGACGGTAAAGCGCGTTGGGTGGTGATGGCGATTATGGAAACGGAAAGCTCGTTTAATCCCTATGCGGTGAGTTCGTCACCTGCATTCGGTTTGATGCAGACTGTACCGAAAACGGCGGGGCGCGATGCGTATCAATTGATTCACAAGCGTTCTGGGCAGCCGTCGCAAGATTACTTATTCGACCCGAATAAAAACATTCGTATGGGTACGGCGTATTTGCATATTTTAGACCGTCGGTATTTAGCAGGCGTCAAGCATCCGCAGTCGCGAGAGTATGCGGTGATTTCGGGGTATAACGGCGGCGCAGAAAATGTGTTGAAACTCTTCGGAAAAGACCGACAATACGCATTGAACCAAATAAATAAACTCACGCCTGTACAGTTATATGCGAAATTAAATACGCAGCATCCGTGGGAAGAAACGCGTCGTTATATTGAAAAAGTGACGCGCGCGAAAAAGAATTACATGAATTTATAAAAGGACATTTCGATGATTGAACAAGCTCAAGATTTATATGATTTGATTAATAAAGTTGCCGATGCAGATGAAACATTGCGCGCAGAACAAATGCCAAATGGCGCGATTGCGTTGCATTATCAAACCAAAAAATTGGTATTTATGTTGGCTCGTATGGATGAAGAATTGCGCGTAGGCCATGCGTATTTTGCGCCGTTCCAAAAAAATCCAGACTGGATGGATGATTTATTTGCTGATGCGTTTAATGAAGAGTATGTAGATACTTTGGTTGAAGAGCATTTAAAAGCGGAATCGTCGTTTTAAGTTTCATAGCGAATATTGATTACGTACCACTCTTTCTCGCCGCTGGGTAAACGTACGATGATTTCATCATCGACTTGTTTGCCCAAACAGGCGCGTGCCATCGGT
Organism: Thiotrichales bacterium; assembly: GCA_018623305.1. Lineage (GTDB taxonomy): Bacteria > Pseudomonadota > Gammaproteobacteria > JAAZVR01 > JAAZVR01 > JAAZVR01. The sequence goes on from JAAZVR010000016.1 coordinate 8,014, forward strand.
GAGTCAACCGAAATGTAATTGGTGGCGCCGTCATAGATTTCTTCAGGTCCGACGATGCGGAAGTTCATCGGATTTCCATCGATGTCTTCTAATTCCACCCAAGCACCGAAATAGATTTTGCCCGCTTGATCGGGGTGATAAGCAACGACTTTAATATCATCCAAGGTTTTGCGCAAATAACGCACTCGGCGGTCGATTTCTCGCAGTTTTTTCTTGTTGTATTGGTAGTCAGCGTTTTCTGAACGATCGCCTAAGCTCGCGGCCCATTGAACGATTTTAGTGGTTTCAGGGCGATCAACTTTCCATAGGCGATCGAGTTCGTCTTTGAGTTTTTTATAGCCTTCTGGCGTGATGACTTTGGTTTTCATGGGGCGATTTTACTATAATGCTCGCATGAGTGAAGTGATTGATTATACGGCGCTTAAAGCGCCAAAATCCCTATTAAAACTGGTCGGTCAGGCCTTGGTGAAACATGAGATGATCCAAGACGGCGACCGCGTGTTATTGGGTGTGTCGGGCGGCAAGGATTCGTTGACTTTGTTGCATGTTTTAAAGCATTTTCAGCGCCACGCGCCTGTAAAATTTGAACTGGCTGCGATTACCGTGGATCCTCAAGTACCGGGTTTTGAACCGAAAAAATTGCAGGCCTACATGGATGCGATGGAGATTCCTTGGTTCTTTGAGTCGCAGCCGATTATGGATAACGCAAAAGGCCATATGTCGGGGGATTCTTATTGCAGTTGGTGTGCGCGGATGAAGCGCGGCATTATGTACACGACCTGTCGTCGAGAAGGTTATAACGTCTTGGCCTTGGCGCAGCATTTGGATGATTTGGCGGAGAGCTTTTTGATGTCGGCGTTTTATAACGGCCAGCTGCGCACCATGAAAGCCAACTATTGGAATGATGATAAAGACATTCGTGTGATTCGCCCGTTAATCGAGGTTCGTGAAAATCAAACGCGTGATTTTGCCGAAAGCTCTGGCCTACCGATTATTCCCGATAATTGCCCTGCGTGTTTCACCATGCCGACGGAGCGCCAACATATGAAAGAATTGTTGTTGGGCGAAGCGAAGCGCAATAAGAATCTATATAAAAGTTTGTTTAAGGCGATGGAGCCTTTGATTTCGGATCGAAACGACGGATGAAAGAATTTCTGGCTGTTGCCTTGTTGAAAACCACTGCTTATTTACCTTTGCCTGTTTTGCATGGTTTGGGTGTGTTGGTTGGACGTTTGGTGTCATTCAGTTCGCCGAAGTTGCGTCGAATTACGCGAAAAAATATCGAAGCGTGTTTCCCGTATACCGATGAAACGGGCGTAAAGCAAGCGAGTCGAGCCGCCTTTGATGAACTTGGTAAAGTGACGCTGGAAATGGGCTGGATGTGGGGTGCCAATGCGCGTCGTCAGAAAACAGCGGTTAAATTCGTCGAAAATGAACAGCTTTTTAAAGATGCATTGGATTCGGGCAAGGGTGTTTTGATTTTGGCTCCTCACCTGGGTGCATGGGAAATGATTGGGTCTTATTTGGCATGGCACGATAAACCTGTGACCAGTATGTATCGCCCAGCAAGAATGCAAAAAGTTGATGCTTTAATTCATGCAGGGCGCTGCGCCTTTGGTCAGAATCTAGTACCAACGGATGGCAAAGGCGTGATGCAAGTGATGAAGGCCTTGAAAAAAGGCGGCATCAGCGGAATTTTGCCTGACCAAGACCCGAAAGACAGCGGTGTGATGGCACCGTTTTTTGGCATTCCAACCAATACAATGACGCTGGTGCCGAAGCTGGCGCAAAAATTGGATATCGAGATTTTGTTTGCTTTCGCGGAACGCTTGCCATGGGGAAGAGGCTACAAGATACACTTCATCAAAGCCTCAGATGAAATTCGCAGCGATGATACGCTGATTGCGGCGAAGGCCTTAAACCAAGGTGTGGAGCAATGCGTTGAGATTGCTCCAAGTCAATATCAGTGGTCGTATAAACGATTCAAACGCACGCCGAACTTCAATTACAACGATTGAAGTTTCAGTGTTTAAGCACGCCAGAAAGCGCGTGTAAATAGCACCAATAGAGTAAAGATTTCCAATCGACCCAATAGCATTGCAAAGACTAAAATCCATTTAGCGGTATCGCTGATATCGCCATAATGAGACGCCACCTCACCCAAGCCTGGGCCAAGGTTATTCATACATGCGGCAACGGCTGAGAAGGCTGTTGTTTGATCCAGTCCTGTTAACATTAATGCAAGCAAAGTCATGGTGAAGGTTGCAACATACAAAGCGAAGAAGCCCCAAACGGCTGTGAGTACCGGCTCTGGCGTTGCTTTTTTGCCGAGTTTGACCGGGATGATGGCCTGAGGGTGTAATAGGCGGGTGATTTCACGCAGGCCTTGTTTGTATAGCAGCAGGAAGCGAATGACTTTCATACCACCGCCCGTCGATCCTGCACAGGCACCAATGAAACTGACGAAAATCAGTAGGGTCGGCAAAAAACCTGGCCATTCAGAAAAATTCGTTGTGGCAAACCCCGTTGTAGTACCGATAGAAATCGTTTGGAAAGCCGCATATCGAAGTGCTTCCAAAGGTTCATCATAGATGCTGTTGGTGTACAAAAACAGAGTTGCAACCACCATCACTGTTCCCAAAATGGTAATGTACATTTTGAATTCAGGATCGTTGAAATACATCATCGGTGTGCGCATATCCATCATACGCCATGCTGTGAAATGCAATGCAAAGTTTACCCCAGCAATCAGCATGAAGACCATGGCAACAATCTCAATCCATACATCGTCAAAGTAACCAATACTGGCATCATGTGTTGAGAATCCGCCGATGGCGATCGTGGAAAAGCTGTGTGTAATGGCATCAAACCAATCCATTCCTGCAAGCCAATAAGCACCCGCACACGCAATGGTCAGTGTCATGTAAATATACCAAAGAGCTTTGGCCGTTTCGGAAATGCGAGGCGCCAATTTGGCATCTTTCATGGGACCTGGGGTTTCTGCTTTGTACAGCTGCATGCCTCCAATGCCGAGCATGGGTAGAATGGCAACTGCAAGAACGATGATGCCCATTCCGCCCATCCATTGAAGTTGTTGACGGTAAAAAAGGATTGCCTTCGGTAAGTCATCAATGCCAGTTAAGACAGTCGCGCCGGTTGTTGTGAGTCCTGAGAATGATTCAAATACCGCGTCAGGAATACTGAGATGAGGATTGGTTCCAAGGATAAAAGGCAAAGCCCCTACGAAGCCTAATACTGTCCAAAATAAAACCACGATTAAGAAGCCATCTTTAGTGCGAGGTTCGGTAATGTGGTTGCGAGTCGCCCCCCAAAGTAAAGCACCCGATAAAAGCGTAATCACCAAAGCACTAAAGAAAGCAACAAAAGCGCCATCTGAATAAATCAGAGAAACCGCGATAGGGGGCAAAAGAGAGGTGCTAAATACGACCAGTAAGATACCTAAAATTCGAAGGATAACAGGTAATTGCACGCTTAAACTCCACCGAACAATTTTTCTATATATGGGATTTGAGATTTATCACTGAAGAATAAAACGACATGATCATTGTCATGAATCACCGTATCGTGGTGAACGATAATGACTTCCTCATCACGTAATACAGCGCCTATAGTGACCCCAATCGGTAAAGGTAACTCAGCGACCATTCTGTCAACAACCTGTGAATCTCGAGCCTCTCCATGAACCACCAATTCCATGACTTCTGCCGCGCCTCGGCGCAATGAATAGGCCGCTTCAGTGTCGCCCTCTCGTGCATAAGCCAACACACCGGAAATAGTGATTTGTTCGGGAGATATGGCGATATCAATGGCATCATTCTGCACCAAATCCACATAAGTGGTTTTGTTAACGATACTCATGACTTTTCGTGCGCCGTGCTTTTTCGCCAACATCGAAGAAATTAAGTTCGCTTCATCTGAGTTGGTCAAAGCTAGGAAGACATCAACATCCTGAATGCCTTCTTGTTTCAATAATTCTTGGTCGGTTGCATCCCCGTGAAGCACCAATGTATCGTCTAGATATTCTGAAATTTCACGCGCGCGTTTTTCACCATGCTCAATCAGCTTAACCGAACATTTTAATTCCAACTCTTTAGCGAGTCGGTAACCAATATTACCGCCACCGGCAATCATCACTCGTTTGTAGGCTTTGTCTAATCGACGCAACTCGCCCATTACCATTTTGATGTTTTCTTTTTCTGCTAGGAAAAAGACTTCATCGCCCACTTCAATAATCGTGGAGCCTTCAGGGGCGATGGATTGACCATTACGGAAAATGGCAACGATTCGAGTTTCGGCATTGTTGGGAAGATGTGATTTTAAATCGCGAATTTCATGTCCTACGAGAGGGCCGCCATAAAAGGCTTTGACAGCCACTAAGCGCAATTTACCATCTGCGAAGTCCATAACTTGCAAAGCCCCTGGGTGTTCCAGAAGGCGCAATATGTAGTCTGTTACCAATTTATCTGGACTGATAAAGACATCAATTACTTTTTCCTTGGCACTGTTGGTGCGGAAGATGTGTTCTGATTCAAGGTATTCATGTGAACGAATGCGTGCGATTTTGGTTTTGTTTTTGAATAATTTATGCGCGACCTGTAAAGCGAGAATGTTCACTTCATCACTTTTTGTTACGGCAATGACTAAGTCTGCGTCTTTACCACCGGCTTGTTCAATAATTTGTGGATAAGAAGCCAAACCTTGAACGGTTCGTAAGTCAAATTTGTCTTGCAACGGACGCAGTTGATCATCAGAAATATCGACGATGGTGACGTTGTTTTCATCTTCTTGGCTAAAATTTGCCGCCAAAGTTGAGCCGACTTGTCCGGCTCCCAAAATCAAAATATTCACGCGGGTATTCGCTCTTCTAAATTTGTTTGTGGTCGATGCCTAGGGCTTTCAGTTTACGGTATAAATAAGTGCGTTCAACTTCGGCTTGTTGTGCTGTGTCGCTGACATTTCCGTTGTTGGATTTTAGCAAATCTTCAAGGTATTGCTTCTCAAACAACTCTCGAGCAGGCTTAAGCGGTAGGTTCATGAGCGCTTTTAATTCACTGCCATCGTTTTCAGCGCCGCGCTGAAGTGTTAAATGGGACACTTCATCCAAGCCAATCTCTGGTGCGCCATCACGGGTTAATAATTCATGAACCAAATTTTTGAGTTCCAATACATTTCCTGGCCAATGATATTGGCGCAAGTGATTTTGTGCAGCAATGGAAAATTTTCGGTAATGCAGTTTCTCACGTTGAACAAACACATCCACATAGTAATTCAGCAATTCAATGATGACATCAGGTTGTTGATTGAGTGATTGAACTTGTATGCCTTTGAGCTGAGCGTTTTCCGCCGACAGCAATTGTGATTTCAATGCGTGCTCAACGGTAATGAGCAATTTCGCCATTGACAATGGTTTCTCTAAAAAATCATAAGCGCCATAGCGTGTCGCCTCAACCGCCGTCTCAATATTGCCATGCCCTGACATCATTATCACGGGCATGTGTTGAATATGGCCTTGTTCGTTCCATTCTTTCAATAGAGAAATGCCATCGACATCGGGCATCCAGACATCCATCAAAATCAGATCAGGCTCAAGCGAGTCTAGCATTTGACGGGCTTCTTGTCCGTTATGGGCGGTGTGAACGTCATAACCTTCGTCTTCTAAAATGTCTTTGACAAGGAAACAAATGTCGATTTCATCATCGACGACCAGTATGTTTTTGCTCATGAGTCCGTCCGTTGAATGGGCAATGTAATCACGAAGCATTTATCTGCTTCAGATGAGAGTTCTATCGTGCCTTTGTGCTCTTCAATAATACGCTTAACGATGGCCAAGCCAAGCCCTGTTCCTTTAGGCTTTGATGTCGCATAAGGTTCAAAGAGGCGCTCTCTGACCTTTTTAGTAATCGCTATGCCATTATCGCATACGCTGAGTTTGACTGCCTGACCGATGCGCTCGGTTTTTACATGAATCATTGGGTGGTCGATGGATTCACACGTTTTAATGGAATTTTTGATTAAATTGTG
>JAAZVR010000110.1 GCA_018623305.1 Thiotrichales bacterium
CGAAGTGATGGGCGCTGGCTCAAGCTTCGGTGAAGCCTTTGCTAAAGCTGCGTTGGGTGCGGGCGAAACGATTCCAACATCAGGTAAGGCCTTTGTATCGGTTCGCCAAGCGGATCGTTCGAAAGTTGCAAAAGTGGCTCAGGGCTTGTTGGATCAAGGTTTCGAAGTGATTGCGACGCGCGGTACTGCACGAGCTTTGGCTGAACAGGGCATTGAAGTCGGTGTGGTGAACAAAGTGACTGAAGGTCGTCCACATATCGTCGATATGATTAAAAACGATGAGATTGATTTGATTGTCAACACATCGGAAGGCTCTCAGTCAATTGCGGATTCGTTTGAGATTCGTAGAGAGGCCTTGATGCATAAAGTGACTTACACAACGACATTGGCAGGCGCAAATGCAATGGTGCTTTCAATGGTGCACGATGCAACAATGGGCGTTAAACCGCTTCAAGAAATTCATAAAGGTTAATAATGAATAAAGTTCCTATGACCATTCAGGGTGCAGAAAACCTGCGCACTGAATTGAAAGATTTAAAAAACGTTCAACGTCCAGCAGTAATCGATGCGATTGCGACTGCGCGTGAACACGGCGATTTGAAAGAAAATGCAGAATATCACGCAGCGCGTGAGCAGCAAGGTTTCATCGAAGGTCGTATTCAAGAGTTGGAAGGTATTTTGTCAAACGCTCAAATCATTGATCCTGTGTCGTTAAATGCAGGTGATAAAGTGGTTTTTGGCGCGATTGTAGACCTTCTTAACATTGAAACGGATGAAGAAGTGACTTATCAAATTGTCGGTGAATACGAAGCGGACATCAGCCAAAATAAAGTCTCTGTGACGTCTCCGATTGCGCGAGCATTGATTGGTAAAGAGGTTGAAGACGAAGCGGAAGTCGATGCACCGGGTGGTCGCATTGAATACGAAATCTTGGCGGTTCGTTACGAATAAAATGCCTACGCTTTTAGAAACGCTCATTCATTCAGCTTTGGCTGCGGTGAATGGGCGTTTTTGCGTTTCTGAGGCCTTAAAACAATCACCGATAAATGAACCTGTGTATGTCTTAGCGGTCGGTAAGGCCTCAACGGATATGATGCAAGGGCTGATTGAAGTGGCCGGTCATCATCTTGTTTCAGGGGTGTTAATCTATAAAGACGGACATTTAAACGATGAGCAACGGGCTTTATTTCAATCATATTCAATCGAATTAATAGAGTCTTCACATCCTGTATTGGATGAACGCAGTTTGTTGGCTGGAAATAAGGCCTTAACTTGGGCTAAATCGATTCCAGAGAATGCACGTGTTATGACTTTGATTTCAGGTGGCGCTTCCGCCTTGATTGAGGCCTTAAATGGCCTTGATTTAGCGCAATTACAGCTTTTAAATCAAAAATGGCTATCTGAAGGCCTCGATATTGCTCAGATAAACGCCCAACGTCGCCGTTATTCGAAAATCAAAGGCGGTGGGTTGGCAAAAGCCTTAAAACACGCTCGAGTCGAGGCTTGGTATATTTCAGATGTGCCTAATAACGACCCTAGAGTGATTGGTTCAGGTTTGATGGATGAGCCTTCGGTCAGATATAAGATTTTGGCGGATGCCAATCGCGCAAAACAGGCGGTGGCAGATCAAGCTCGAGAAATGGGGTTGAGCGTGACAGAACATCCACAGCCCTTGTTTGAAGAGATCGAAAGCGTAGCAGAACAGATTCAACACAGCTGGAGCCAAGCAGATGTAAATATCTGGAGTGGGGAGCCGACTGTTACATTGCCAGATAATGCAGGCTTTGGAGGGCGCAATCAGCATCTAGCGATGTTGATGCAAGCTGAACTCAAACAAGGTCAAGTCTTTGCGAGCATAGGCACCGATGGCACCGATGGCCCGACTGAATTCGCAGGGGGCTGGGTCAGTTCAGAGATGAGTCAGCAAGGGCGTGAGTCAGCCCTTGTGAGCGCCAGTTCAACCGAGTATCTTCAGGCGCGAAAGGCGCTGATTAACACAGGGCCAACCGGCACGAATGTGATGGACATTATGATTGGAATCAACAAAGGATAAGGCATGGATTGCATTCATCAACGAGCTTATGACGCACTGATGGAGTGCGATGTCGATTTGAAAGTCGCGAAAGTGAAGCAGCTGGCGCAAGATTGGTCAGCGGATTTGATTTCGGTCGAATGCGAGCCGTTTGAGCCGATCTCTGTGGTAGATCCAGGTCGCCCCACTTTGCCGGAATTGGTTTTGCCAAAAAATTTACCCAAGCGCCGCTTAGGTTCAAAAGAAGGCCAGGCCGCCTTAATGCATTCAATCGCACATATTGAGTTTAATGCGATTAATTTGGCGCTGGATGCTTTGTATCGATTCCAAGGCCTACCCAAAGAGTATTACGGCGACTGGCTGCGTGTCTGCACCGAAGAGGCCTATCATTTCCAAATGGTGCGCGAGCATTTAGCCACGCTTGGATATGAGTACGGCGATTTTCCGGCGCATAATGGCTTGTGGGAAATGACCTTTAAAACCTCACATGATCCCCTGGTTCGCATGGCGTTGGTGCCTCGTACACTCGAAGCACGTGGTTTGGATGTCAGTCCGCCGATGATGAAAAAACTTAGAGCTGTCGGTGACCATCGGGGTGTTGAGATTTTAAAAATCCTATTACACGATGAAATTGGCCATGTCTGGGTGGGGAATCGCTGGTTCCACTATTTATGTGAGCAACGTGGCGTACGTTATTTTGATGTCTTCCAAGAATTGGTGGATGAATATTTGACAGGTCAGTTGAAAGGCCCGTTTAATTACGAAGCCCGCCGTCAAGCAGGCTTTACCGAAGAAGAATTAGAGTGGCTTAAAAACTGGGAATAATCCTTAATCGTTTGGGTTCTCCGAGTGCACATGAACATCCATCTGCGGGTAGGGGATGCTGATGCCGGCTTCATCAAAAGCAGCTTTCACTTTTTCATTCATATCCCATTTAACTTTCCAGTAGTCGGGTGAGTTCACCCATGGACGAACGATGAAATCAACACTGCTAGCGCCCAACTCACCCAAAGCAATTACTGGAGCAGGTTCTGGCAAGATATGCTCATCTTCATCGACCAAGCGTTGCAAAATCTCTTTTGCCAATTTAATGTCATCGTCATACCCAATGCCAAAGATCATATCCACTCGGCGTGTATCGCGAGCAGAATAATTCACAATGGTGTCGTTCATAATGTCGCCATTTGGCACCAAAATCTTTTTGTTATCGCCAGATTTCATCTGCGTGCTGAACAGGGTGATTTTTTCAACCGTACCTTGAGTACCACCCGCTTCAATGAAATGACCTTGCTCGAAAGGCTTCAGCCACAACAACATTACGCCTGATGCTAAGTTTTGTAATGAATCTTTTAAGGCTAAACCGATTGCCAAACCTGCTGCACCAATCAAAGCCACTAGTGAGGTCGTGTCCACACCCAGTTGATTGAGTGATGCGATGACTAAAATTAGGAATAAGAATGCGCGAGAAATCGATTCAATGAAGTGCTTCATCATTGAATCAAGCGACTGAATGCGCCCCAATGACGCCGACAAAAGCTTCATTACGCCTTTGATGAGGTATCGACCCAATATAAAAATCAACAGGGCCAAAGCAATGTTTTGGCCTGCGTGAAGTAGGGTTTCCATTAGATTTTGGGGTAATTCAATCGGCATATGTTTAGTCCTTTTTAGATTCAGGTTATTTTAATGGAGTGATGAACGTCTGGGTGACTTAAATACGCTTAAGTTTGGGTATAATAATGGGCTGTCGAATGGCAATCTAAAGGGAAGACACGTTGAGTCAGACAATTGAAGAAAACAGAGAAAATCGAGTTCGAGAAGATTTTCGAAAATACATGGCTAAACAGCAGAGTGTAATGATGGCCACTCTGAACGAACAAGGTTTTCC
>JAAZVR010000017.1 GCA_018623305.1 Thiotrichales bacterium
GTGGATTATTGGCTATGGCATTGTGCAGGCGACTGCGCCAAAGTTCGTGGGCAAGAAGCAAAATCCGACGCATCGCACAGCCTTCGGTTTGGCCTTGGTGCTCGCGTTAATTCCTGCGCTTATGGCGTTTAATTTGGATGTCGATCCGCAGACTGTTGTCGTGGTTGGTTTGTTGGTGTTTGGGGTTCTATTTGCGCTCAATTCTGCCGTGCATTCGTATTTGATTGTCAGTTACGCCGATGCCGATGGCACATCGAAACAAGTCGGTTTTTACTATATGGCGAATGCGGGTGGGCGCTTGGCAGGCACGGTTTTATCAGGCTATGTGTATCAATCCGCAGGCCTTGAGGCGTGTTTGGCGGCATCGGCTGCGATGATTCTCACCGCAGGCGGGCTAGCCTTGATGATTAAGCCTGAAGCGCGTTAATCATCTTTGAGTTCTGCAAAGGTTAATTGAAGCGGGGTGAATAAGGACATCTCCCATAAGCCGAACGCTGAGGATGAGCGCGACAATCGGGCCTATCAGAATGCCGTAAATAAGGCCTTCCAGGCCGTATCGATAAGTGCCGTTGATTTCAACCGTTGGGGTTCCAAAAAACGCGGCAACACCACACAAGATGCAAAAAACGGAAATGCTGATTCCGAAGCCGAAAAAGATGAGTTTAAAAAGCGAACCTTTTGAGATTTTTTTTGGCAGTGATTTTCATTTTTAGTCTCGGTTGGGGGCTAACATTATCAGGTCTTACCTATGCGAGAATTCATCCGCGATATATACAACCGAAAATTGGAGTGTCTTAACGCTCAAGCTGTGGGGCGCGAGCCGCATCGCGGCGGAGCGTCCCACACGAGCGCCTTGTTATGCCTGATTAGCAATTTAAATACCTTATTGGGTTTGCAGCGCCTTTGCTGAAAAATGAAGCGATAGACTTATACCTGAGTGGTTCGCGCACTTCTTTTTCAGCAACATGCCCATTAAAGCCCCAACGAGTTTTTCCACCGGCATCGACCTGGAACCAATTTTCTATTTTGTATACTTCACGCGTTAATCCACGATAGGTGGCTATTGCATATTTAGCTTTTTCTCGTCTTAAGCCTACAACCCAAGATTTTCTGGTGGCATCGTAGAGTTCACTATCGGTCATTTCACGACGATAAAGCCTGTTGATGTTTATTAGCATCAGCGGCGCGGCTTTGCCGCGTCCGACTGCATGCGTTTGTTAGCGCGTTTCATGTTTTTGGAAAATCCGACAAGCAACATTTTCCCGATGGATTTCTAGCTTCACACGCACATTGATGAAGTTTGGTTTCCCTAACTACATAATCTCTAAGATTAGGATCAGACTTTGCCTGGCTAATTGATATACCAAAACAGTAACAAATAAGAGCTTCCTCTGATTTGGCCTTGACACCTACTTCTGTTCTCAACTCTGATCCTTCTATTGTGGTGTCGTCCTCTCCAAAGTAAACGACCGGACACTCTGGGTCTTTACAGAAAAAATAACCCTGATCTACCGGTTGCCATTTCCATGAATTCTTAATGTGATGCCTTATTGTCATCGCCGATACTTGGCGGTATTGAACTCCATTTCTAGGACAAGCACGTCTTTTAGGTCGGTTACCAGTTGCAGAGGGTGTAGGGCAGCAATCTGACATAGTCTTCTCCATTCATTCTTACGCGCTAACTATTATTAGACGTCATATTGTATTTTCATAAAAGGCTTCTTGAGCTGTCTAATAATGACGCTTTTTGTCTTGGATATAAAAAACACAGTTGTTTTTTATCAAAAGGTTAAGGTGTCGTTTGCGTTTTTATATCGCCTATTTATCCACATAAAAACACACCCCTAAACAACCGCGATTACTGTCAAGCTTAACGCTCGTCATCTTCGGGCTTTTTGTTGATGAATTTGATAATCAGCCATCCAGAAATGGACAGTGTGGCAATCATAATCACACTGCCGATGGCGAACATTTCCCATAAACTCATTTTTGTTTACGCCATGCAATCAGTTGCAAATTCGTCGGGTCTGCCGCTTGCAAGAAATATTGCTTCAGCGTTTCTTCGATCACTGGTAAATCGTTGTTTAACCATTCGTGGAATACGTTATCGCTGTCTTCCATCTCTTCAGCTGCGGCTTGTAAATCTTGTTTCAAGCAATCACCAATTTCCAACAGTTCTTCGCGTGAAAGTTCTGATGTTTTGGCTAAATCTTCAACTAAGCGATTCATTTCGTCGTTGATGATGTCAATGGCGTCTGAACCTGCTTTAAAACCGATGTCTTTGGCTTCTTCTAAAAGCTGAATGTAGGCCTGTTCAAATTTGTCGTAAGCGCTCATGTCTGTGTCCCGTGATTCGTTCATTTCCTATATACTATACGCATTTTTAAACGTTTTGATAACCAGTTTTCGGAGAGTCGATGGACGCGCAATATCAGCCTCAGTCATTAGAGCCACAAATTCAGAAATTATGGGACGACCAGCAAGTATTTAAAGCGGTTGAAGACCCAAGCAAAGAGAAGTTTTATTGCTTGTCAATGTTCCCGTACCCAAGTGGTCGTTTGCATATGGGGCACGTGCGTAACTACACGATTGGCGATGTGATTGCGCGTTATCAACGTATGTTGGGCAAGAATGTGCTTCAGCCGATGGGTTGGGATGCGTTTGGTTTGCCTGCGGAAAATGCGGCGATCAAACACCAAGTGCCGCCTGCGAAATGGACAGATGAAAACGTGGATTACATGCGTAACCAATTGAAGCAGTTGGGCTTTGGTTATGACTGGGATCGCGAAGTGGCGACCTGTAAGCCGGATTACTATCGTTGGGAGCAGTGGTTGTTTACGCGCTTGCTTGAAAAAGGTTTGGTTTACCGTAAATCGTCTGTGGTGAACTGGGATCCTGTTGATCAAACGGTGTTGGCGAATGAGCAGGTGATTGATGGACGCGGTTGGCGTTCGGGCGCGTTGGTTGAGCGTAAAGAGATTCCTCAGTGGTTCTTGAAAATTACGGAGTATGCGGACGAATTGCTGAACGATTTGGAGCAGCTTGAAGGTTGGCCAGATGCGGTTCGTCAAATGCAGGCGAACTGGATTGGTCGTTCAACAGGTTTGGAAGTCGATTTCAAATTGGCGCATCAAGATGAAATGTTGCGTGTTTACACGACGCGTCCCGATACCTTGATGGGTGTGAGCTATGTTGCGGTGGCGGCAGAGCATCCGTTGGTGGCGGATTTGTTGGCGGATAATGCTGAGTTGGCGGCTTTCGTTCAAGAATGTAAAACGATGGATGTCTCAGAAGCGTCGATGGAAACCATGGAAAAGAAAGGCATGGATTCGGGCTTGAAAGCGATTCACCCAATCACGGGCAAAGAAGTGCCGATTTGGGTGGCAAACTTCGTTTTGATGGGCTACGGCACAGGTGCTGTGATGGCGGTGCCAGCGCACGATCAGCGTGATTTTGAATTCGCTCAGAAATACGGTTTGGAAATCAACCAAGTGATTGAAGCGCCAGAAGGTGTTGAGTGTGATTTGTCTCAATCAGCGATGACGGAAAAAGGTGTGTTGACCAACTCAGGTGAGTTTGACGGTTTGGCCTTTGATGAGGCCTTTGAGGCGATTGCGTCGAAATTGATTGAGCTGGGTTTAGGTGAGAAGAAAACGAATTACCGTCTGCGTGATTGGGGCTTGTCTCGTCAGCGTTATTGGGGTTGTCCGATTCCAGTGATTTACTGTGATGAATGTGGCGAGCAGCCTGTGCCTGAGGCGGATTTGCCTGTGGAGTTGCCAACGGATGTGACGGTGGATGGTTCGGGTTCGCCTTTGGTGAAAATGGACGAATTTACTCAATGCACCTGTCCGAAGTGCGGTTCTGCGGCACGCCGTGAAACAGATACTTTTGATACTTTCTTTGAATCGTCTTGGTATTACGCGCGTTATACCTGTGCGGATAATGATTCTGCGATGTTGGATGAGCGTGCGAATTATTGGTTGCCAGTCGATCAGTATGTGGGCGGTGTTGAGCATGCGATTTTGCATTTGTTGTACGCGCGTTTCTTCCACAAATTGTTGCGTGATGAAGGTTTTGTAGAATCGGATGAGCCGTTTACGAATTTGTTGACGCAAGGCATGGTGTTGAAAGACGGCACGAAGATGTCTAAGTCGAAAGGCAACACGGTTGATCCGCAAGAGCTGATTAATGAATACGGCGCGGATACGATTCGTTTGTTTACGATGTTTGCAGCCCCTCCAGAGCAGTCGTTGGAATGGTCTGATGCAGGTGTGGACGGTGCTTTCCGTTTCTTGAAACGTGTTTGGAAAACGGTGTATGAGCATACCGAAGCAGGTGTGGCTCCAGCGTTAGATGCGGCATCTTTAACGGCGGATCAAAAAGATATGCGTCGTAAAGTGCATGAAACGATTGCGAAAGTGTCGAAAGATGTCGGTGAGCGCCATACCTTCAACACGGCGATTGCGGCAAATATGGAATTGATGAATGCTTTGGGCAAATTCAACGATACAAGCGATGGCGGTCGTGCGGTGATGCAAGAGGCCTTAATTTCGGTAGTTAAGATGTTGTCGCCAATTACGCCGCACTTGTCTCACGTTTTATGGGAGCAATTAGGTCAAGACGGCATGGTGATGGATTCAGCATGGCCAGAAGTCGATGAAGAGGCTTTGAAGCAGGATTCTGTTGAAATGATGGTTCAGGTGAACGGTAAATTGCGTGGCAAGATCAATGTTGATGTTGAAGCGGCGCAAGATGCGATTATTGAGTTGGCGATGGCGGAAGAAAGTGTGCAGAAATTCACCGAAGGTAAAGACATTGTGAAAACAATCGTTGTGCCAGGTCGATTGGTGAATATCGTGGTGAAAGGCTGATATGAAAACGCTTTGGGTCGCTTTGCTTTCGCTGTCGTTGGCGGCGTGTGGTTTTCATCTGCGCGGTTCGGGTGGCAGTGGCGAGGGGGTTGCCGTTGATTGGCAGTTGCCTGCTAACGCACCGTGGATGGCTCAAGCGGTGGCGGGTTTAGGCCTGCAAGCAGAGCCTAAAGCGATTGTGAAGCTGGATTCCGTTCAATGGCGTCGAGTGAATATCGCTTTTGATGCGAATGGATATGCGACACGTTATGAAATGCAGTTGACGACTCAGGCAGCGATTTTGAATCGTGCGAGTGGTGAATTATTGCAAGCGCCTAAAACCTATCGAATCACCCGACAGTTTGCCGATGCGGGCAGTTCTCAGGACATCGAAGAACGCTATTTAAAAGAGCAAATGGCGCAAGACATGGTGAATCGTTTGATGACGCAAGTGTCGGTGGCGCTGCGTTTGAAAGGTCAAAATGCAAATTAAGCCCGAGCAAATCGAACGTCATTTAAGCACGGAATTGAAACCTGTGTATTGGGTGATGGGCGAAGAAACGTTTCTGATTGAAGAGAGCTTGGATGCGATTCGAATGGCTGCGAAAGAAAAAGGCTTTATTGAACGTGAAACCTTTTATGTCGATGCGAAGTTTGATTGGTCGAGATTGCGTGAAGAAACGCAGGCTTTGAGTTTGTTTGCAACGCAGAAAATGATTGAACTGCGTATGCCGCAGGCGAAGTTAGGTCGAAATGGCGGTGCTCAGTTAAAAGAGATTTTGTCGCAAGCGGGCGAAGATTATGTGTTTGTCATTGTTTCGGAGAAGATTGATAAACGTACACTTCAATCGGCATGGGCGAAATGGATTGATCAGGTCGGTGTTTTGGTTCAGCACTGGAAAGTCGGTCGCGCTCAGCTGCCGGCTTTTTTGCAAGGGCGTTTGAAACGAGAGCAAGTGACGTTAGAGCGCGAAGCGCTGGACGTTTTGAGTTTTTATGTTGAGGGTAATTTGCTCGCAGCAGGCCAAGAAGTGAAACGTTTAGGCCTTTTGTACCGAGGGCAAACGCTCGACGCTGAAACCTTAAAGCAGGTTTTGGTCGATCATGCGCGTTTTGATGTGTTTTCAGTGTCGGAGGCCTTTCTTTCGATGGGCGCTGCGATGACGTTACGACGATTGGAACAGGTTCAACAAGAAGGCGTGGCTTTGCCGATTATTGTTTCAGTTTTGGCGCGCGATGTGCGTCAGTTGGTGAAAGTGGCATTTTTGCAAAGGCAAGGCATGGCGATGCGTCAAATTTTTTCAGAATTGAAGATTTGGCGAAACCGCGAAGAACAGATTAATTCCGCGATGCGTCGTTGGAATTTAGACATCGGGCATCAAGCATTGCAAGGCTTGAACGATGTCGATAAAACTTTAAAAGGCGTGCTACCTGGTGATGAGTGGCAGGCGTTAAAACAATGGATACGGACTTACGGATGACGATGGATATTCAAGCCTATATGAATCAAGTTGGACAGCAAGCGCGCGCGGCTTCGCGTCAGTTGGTTGTGGCGACCACAGAACAGAAAAATACCGCGTTGTTGGCGATGGCGCAGGCATTGGTGGATTCAACTGACACTTTGCTGGCGGAGAATGCCAAAGATATGGATGCGGGTCGTGAGAAAGGCTTGGATGCGGCCTTGTTGGATCGATTGGCTTTGGATAAAGGGCGCGTTGAAGGCATGGCGGAAGGGTTGCGCCAGATTGCCTCGTTGACGGATCCTGTTGGTGAAATCACTGATTTACGCTACCGTCCATCGGGGATTCAAGTCGGTAAAATGCGTGTGCCATTGGGTGTGGTTGGGATTATTTATGAATCGCGTCCAAATGTGACGGCGGATGCGGCGGCTTTGTGTTTGAAGTCAGGAAATGCGGCTGTGTTGCGTGGAGGTTCGGAAGCTTTTTATTCGAATCAGGCGATTGCGGCGTGTGTTCGACAAGGCCTTGAAAAAGCGGGTTTGGATGTGAATGCGGTGCAAGTGTTGGAAACGCCAGATCGTGCAGCAGTGAGTTCGATGATTACGCAACCTGAATACATTGATGTGATTGTCCCGCGCGGCGGTAAAGGCCTGATTGAACGGATTAGCTCTGAAGCACGCGTGCCTGTAATTAAGCATTTGGATGGTATTTGTCATGTGTATATTGATGATGAAGCCGATGAAAGTAAAGCGGTGAATATTGTGGTCAATGCGAAAACGCATCGTTACGGTGTGTGTAATGCAATGGAAACGCTGTTGGTTGCTGAGTCTCGAGCTGAACAAGTTTTGCCGAAAATTGCGTCGATTTATGCGGAAAAAGGTGTGGAAATGCGTGCTTGTCCGAAGGCCAGCGCCTTGATTGATACGGCGCTGCCAGCGACAGATGAAGATTGGGCGACGGAATATTTAGCGCCGATTGTGTCGATTAAAGTTGTGGCGGATGTGAATGAAGCGATGGATCACATTGCGCAGTTTAGCTCAGGCCATACGGAATCGATTGTGACGGAAAGCATTACCACGAGCCGTCGATTCTTAGCACAAGTGGATTCGAGTTCAGTGATGGTGAATGCCTCAACGCGTTTCGCTGATGGATTTGAATACGGTTTGGGTGCGGAAATTGGCATCAGTACGGATAAATTCCATGCGCGTGGTCCTGTGGGCTTAGAAGGTCTGACATCGCAGAAATATATTGTGTTGGGCGACGGGCACATCCGTCAGTAAATATGAAACGCATCGCAATTTACGGCGGCACCTTTAATCCTGTTCATAATGGGCATTTGCAGACGGCGATTGATTTGTCGGAGCAATTGGGGTTTGATGAAGTGCGCCTGGTGCCGTGTTATCAGGCGGTGCATCGTGAAGATGTGAGTGTGTCCGCTGAGGCTCGATTGGCGATGCTTGAATCAGCGGTGGCTGGATTAAGTTCGCTGAAAGTGGATGACATTGAGATTCGCCGAGAAGGTGCGTCGTATATGTTTGATACGTTAGCGGAGATTCGTGAGAGTGAGACAAACGCCAGCATTTGCCTAGTGATGGGCACGGATGCGTTTCAAAAATTTAACCAATGGTATCGTTGGGAAGAATTTTTGCACGTGGCGAATATTTTAGTGATTCAGCGACCACATGAAATGCCTCATTGGAATACAGAATTAAATGCGTGGGTGAATCAATATCAGCAGCCGATAGAATCGGCTCAAACGCTTAAATACGGCGCGATTAGCTTTAGCGAATTAACGCAATTGGCGATTTCATCCACGGAAATACGAAATAAATGCCAAGCAGGTCATCAAATTGATTGTTTGGTGCCTGTTCAGGTTAAAGAATACATAATGAAAAACGGACTTTATCAATGAATGTAGAAGAACAAATTAAATTAGCGGTTGAGGCCTTAGATGATGCTAAAGCGAAAGACATTGAAGTGTTGGACGTGAAAAACATCAGTAACGTAACGGATGCAATGGTGATTGCAACAGGCACTTCATCCACGCACGCGCGTTCGTGTGCGAATAAAGTGTCGGTGGCGTTTAAGGAGATTGAATTGCCGCCGATTGGTATTGAGGGTGAAGACGAAGGCCAGTGGGTGTTGTTGGATTTGGGTGATGTGATTGTGCATGTGATGCAAGCAGAGGCACGTGAGTTCTATGCTTTAGAAAAACTGTGGGGCGGCCAAGAAGCATGATTATTCGTGTGTTGGCAGTGGGGCAAAAGATGCCGTCTTGGGTGCAAGAGGGTGTGCAAACCTATACTCAGCGTATGCCGCGCGAATGTCGCGTGGAATGGGTTGAGTTGGCTCCGGCTAAACGCACAAAGAATGGTCAGGCATCTGCCTATAAACAAGATGAAGCAAAGCGGATTTTGAATGCTTTGCCGAATGGTTCGATTTGCGTCGTATTGGATGAACGTGGTCAGAGTTGGACGACGAAAAAGTTAGCCGATAATTTAGAGCAATGGATGGGTTCTGGTCAGGATGTTGCGATTATTATCGGTGGGCCAGATGGATTGGATGAGTCGGTGAAGCAAAAAGCCGATCGTTTGTTGAGTTTGTCGGCTTTGACGATGCCGCACCCGATGGTTAGAATTTTGTTGTCGGAACAACTCTACCGAGCTTGGTCTGTGACGCAGAATCATCCCTACCATAGAGAATAATCGCATCGAGAGTAAGATGAGCGAAGAAATTTTATTAAACATCACCCCGCAAGAAACGCGTGTCGCCATCATTTCCGATGCCAGTTTGCATGAGATTTATGTGGAGCGAAAATCCAAGCGAGGTTTAGTTGGTAATATTTATGTCGGCAAAGTTTCGCGTGTGTTACCAGGTATGCAAGCAGCGTTTATTGATATAGGCCTTGAGCGCACGGCGTTTTTGCACGTTTCGGATGTTTGTATGACGGCGTTGGGGCGAAAAGGCGAAAAAGAAGACAATATTGCGCATCTTTTGCAGGAAGGGCGTCAAGTGGTGGTTCAAGTTGTCAAAGATCCTATCGGTACTAAAGGCGCTCGCTTAACAATGGAAATCAGTATTCCATCGCGTTTTTTGGTGTATATGCCAAGTGCGAGCAATATTGGTGTTTCACAGCGCATTGAGCAAGATGAAGAGCGTTTGCGTTTGAAGGGGACTTTGAGGGAGTTATCCCGACAATCTGAATTAAATGGCGGCATCATTGCACGAACCTTGGCTGAGGGCGCTTCGGATGAAGAACTCGCCAAAGATATGCGTTTTTTGAAAAAACTTTGGCAAAGTGTGCAGGATAAATTGCGCACGGGGAAAGCAGGTGATTTGATCCATGGCGATTTGCCTTTGCATTTAAAAGTGTTGCGCGATATGGTGAATGCGGATGTGATTCGTGTGATGGTCGATTCGCGCGAAACGCATAAAAAAATGATTGAGTTCGCTCAGCGTTTTGTGCCTGAAATTGAAGGCCATATTGAGCTGTATAAAGGTGAGCGACCTGTCTTTGATTTGCATTCGATTGAGGAAGAGATTCAGAGGGCTCTAGAGCGAAAAGTCTTTTTGAAGTCGGGTGGGTATTTGATTATCGATCAGACTGAGGCGATGACCACGATTGATGTAAATACGGGCGCGTTTGTTGGTCATCGTAATTTAGAAGAAACCATTTTCAAGACCAATCTTGAGGCGACTCAAGTTATTGCACGTCAATTGCGTTTACGTAATTTAGGCGGCATTATGATTGTTGATTTTATTGATATGGATTCAGAGTCGCATAAACAGCAAGTTTTGGCGGCTTTGCAGCGTGCTTTGAGTAATGATCGCGCTAAAACGACGGTGAGTAATGTTTCACGTTTGGGTTTGGTGGAAATGACGCGAAAACGCACCAGCGAAAGTTTGGAGCATGTTTTGTGTGAGGAGTGCCCATCTTGCGGAGGTCGTGGTACGGTGAAGACCGCTGAGACAGTTACCTATGAAGTGTTTCGAGAAATTACACGTCATGCGCGATTATTTGATGCCGAACAGTTCCGAGTGATTGCCTCCGACCGTGTGGTGCATCGTATTGAAGATGAAGAGTCGGATGCGGTGGCGGAACTTGAAACTTTCATCGGGAAACCTATTCATTTTCAGGCAGAGCCACTTTATCCCATTGAACAATTTGATGTAGTTATGATGTGATGTTTGCTCGAATCAAGAAAACAATTTTGAGTGTTATTGCAATCGTTTTGATTGCGTTCATTACACTTGTGGTTTTGATTCGAGTGACGGCAGCAATTGTGGCTTCAGAGCCTGAGCGTGTCAGTGCTTGGGTGGAGTCTGTGTTTGATGTTCGACTAGATTATCAAAAAGTTGATGTTAAGACCCATTTAGATGCGCTGCATTTTGATGTTCAATACCTTTCTTTTTCGACCGAGACGGTTGATTTCTCGGCGGAGTCTTTACAGTTTGACGTGCGTGTTTTTGAATCGATTTTACAGGGTCGTTTTTTTGGGCATGAGTTTGGAGCGAATCAAATTCGATTCAGCGCTTTGACTTCGGATGATGACGAATCGGATTTTCATTTGTCGGCGGTGCGTTTGCCTTGGGCGGTTGTTCGCCTGAAACAATTGGAAGGCGATATTCATCGTGATGATGGTTTGTGGCAGTTATATGTCGATGATTTGATTTCATCAACATACAAGCCTTTCGCGGGTAATGCCCAGATTCGATTGAAACATAATCATGTTTCAGTCATGGATCGTTTGAATTTTTCATTTGCACAAGTGTTAGGTGCTCACAATCAATTTCGTTTTTGGACTGCTTTAACGGGTTTGGAGTTGTCTGATTCGCTTTCCAGTCATTGGGTTGTTCACGGGTTGGCAGATCTTAATCAAGGCTTGGCTTCAGGCGCGTTGTTTGCAACTCTGAATGCGAAGCAAAATATTTCATTTAAATCGGACTGGTTTTGGAACTCTGATGAGGCCGTTACGACTAATTTCTTACTAGATCAGTTACCGGTGAAAGGTCAGTTGTCACTTCAATGGCCTTATTGGATCGAGCAGAAAAAAGTTGCCGCTCAAATTGAAGGTGTTGATTTAGCAGAGTTAAAGCCTCTTTCTTCAATATCGGATGATTTCCCAATTCGCTTGTCTGGAGATGTGTCGCAAATGTCTCTAGTTTATGATGTGCAGAATAAAGATTGGACTGGCTCTAAGTTGGGGGTTCGTGGCTTGTCTGTTGAGCTACCTGAATTCAAGGGGCTTTATGTGAAACAGCTGAATCTCGATGCTTATGCTAGTCAGTCGAGTTGGTCTGGCGTATTGTCACGCTCTAAAACACCTACACAGTTGTTTATTCCACAAGTATTTTCAAATCCGTTAATTCTTCAAGATATTAATTTGCCTTTTGAGTTGGATGTTGATTCATTAGGGTTGAGCGTAGATGAAGCTGATTTGAAAGGTACAGAATGGGGACTGTATTCGAATGTAAGGATGAAATATCTTCCTACAGTTTCGGATGTTGATCTGGATGTAGAGCTAAAAATCAACGATGTTAAAACACAAGTCGCTCATTATTTGTTGCCCGATAGGATTTTATCGCCAATGGCTGTGAAGTGGGTGCGTGAGCATATTCGCGGTGGAGAGGTTCGAAATGCAACTGTTCGACTGAAAGGAACAGGACAATCTTTGGCTCGACTTGATCACCCGGAACACGATAGTTATTTTGCAGCGGATATTGTTGGTGCAGCATTAGAAGATTTGCCTGAACAATGGGCAGATATTGTTGTTGATTCTGGGAAAATTGAGGTTATTGATGGCGATACATCGGTTTATGTTGCTCGTGCAAAAACTCATGAGATTGGGTTAACAGGTGTAGAGGCTCAAATTTATCAAGGTGAGCGACATACTCGGTTGTCTGTTATCGGTCATGCAGTTGCTCAGAATACATCTTTAATCAATTGGATGAAAGATTCGCCTCTGAATGATCGCTTAGGTCTGGATGTTAATGAAGTCACAATCGATGGAACGGTCGCTGGGGCAGTTGAGTTGGACCTGGCTTTAATTGACGGCGATGATGACTCTAAAGTCAGAGCAAGTCTGGATGTAAATAATGTCAATCTTAAGATTGCTGGAATTGAGATGACGAATGCAGTTGGTCAGTTGGAGGTCACTGAATCAAATGTTCAGGCTGAGAACTTAAAGGTGGCATACAAGAATCAACCTTTTGAAGTGAGTATTCGAACAGAGGAAGGAGTGGATAAAGTCATTAATGTTCATGCAAAAGGATTGTTGGATGGCGGTGATTGGCATTCATCCCTTTCTGGTGTGGTCCCTGTTGAGGGGGATGTATTTATTCCTTGGTCCAAGGGCGATTTGAGGGTGCTTGCAAGCAGTCAATTGGAACAGTTGTCTATTAATTTGCCTTTCTATAAAAAAACAGTGAATGAAATTCTAAGTACGGAATTGAAAGCTGCTCGTAAGAGCGGTTTGTGGGAGATTAATGTTACGGCAGGTTCTGCAACGGAAATAGACGTGATAGAAGAAACGGATCGCTGGAACATTCAAGTTGATTCACCTACCGTTGAAGGTACGGTCTCATATTCAGACTTTTGGGTAAATGCAGACTTTAAACGTATGGATTTATTTTCAGATACAACTGAGCGCAAGTGCACGCAGGAAGTTTTGGTTTCTAAAGGTCAAAAGTGGAGAATTAAAGTTGGCAGATTAAAGAAAGATCAGCGAGACTTTGGCAAGTTTGAGTTGAATATGACAGGTAAAGGAGAAGGATATGAAATTGTCTTATTAAAGTTAACGAATCAATCTGCTGTCATTGAGATGCAAGGTCATTTGGATCTCGAACAGAATCAAACAAATTTGATGGGTGAGCTACGATCAGAGAGTTTATATGATGTGGCTCAATGGGCAGGTATAAATTCAACCTCTGTGACTGCATCAAAAGTGAATGGATATGTTTCATTGAATTGGAGGGGCGGGCTGGAATGTATTTCGGTTAAAACCCTCAAGGGAAAAGGGGAATGGGTCTTAAAAGACGGCAACATTGAAAGTGCCGAGCCAGGTTTGGGGCGACTCATTGGCTTGCTTAATTTTGAGTCGATTAAACGTCGGTTGCTTTTTGACTTGACCGATGTGATGGGTAAAGGGCTTGGCTACGATCGTATTTGGAGTCAAGTGAGCATTCAAGATGGCATCTTAAGCGTGAATCAATTAAAAGTAGAAGCACCATCAAGTAAGCTAGAAATGTGGGGGCAGGTTAATTTGCTAGATTCAATCTATGACCTAAAAGCAAAAGTAAAGCCTAACATAAGAAATGCGGCAGTAACAATCGGTGCAATTGCGGGAGGCCCTGCGGGTGTCGTAGTTGGATGGTTAGGTGAAAGGGTGATGAAATTGACGGGCGTAAGTAAAGTCGTTGAATATGATTACTCAATCACAGGTAGTTTTGACGCGCCGAAAGTCGAGGCGGTAGATTAATGAAAAAATGGGCGTTTTTTATTTTGCTGTTATTGGGTTCGAGCCTGTCGAGCGCCAATGAATTCATGATGGCGATTGAAGGGCCAACTTTTGACAGAGTTGAAATACAAGAGAGAATGCTGAAGTCGGAAGCTGTTAAAAATTGTGTATTAAATGATAGAACAGTTGTAATTAAATTCTCTACGGATCCTTATACTCGTTGGAA
>JAAZVR010000111.1 GCA_018623305.1 Thiotrichales bacterium
ATCTTTCATTGGATTGTTATCGACTCGCTCCATCCGTTGAACGAGTGCTTTCAAATAACGTGGATAAGATTGCAAGTTTTCGACCGGCGTTTGTTCGACAAAGCCTCGATAAATCAAATGGTCCAACTGACTTTTAACATCGGCCAAGGCTTTCATTAATCGGAGATTAATCGAACCCGTCAATTGCGATGCAATTTCTTGATAAAGCGCGAGCGATTCATCCACCACCTTGCAAAACTGCTCAGCCGTTGAATGCAAGTCGGCTCTTCCTGATTCAACCCACGCATCAAAATCAGCTTGAGTTCTCGGTAATGTCTGGGCAAAGTACAATTGATTCAGAGTCGCTTCAACAATATCGGCCTTCAACTGCTCACATTTGCCTATCTTTTGATAAACCAAACAGGTTTTATGAGCGAGTGGCAAAGACTTTGTGAGTGATTTAAGCTGGCTTGAAAGTCTGGATTTTAGCAACCATCGAACCGCATCCGAATGCGCATTATCCGCTTCTGTTTGAGTTGAGAATTGAGCAATCTTCACCCCCTCTTTCTCAACCGACAAGGCAGGATAAACAACCATTTCCACGCCGTAATTTTTCACCGTGGTTTGCTGTTCAATCGTTTGATTCGGAAACTCTGTCCAAATCTGATTCGACAACTCATTACTCGACTGCGCTACCGTGTCCAACTGGTCTTTAAACTTGCGTTTTAGCACGGATAAATCGCCATCAATGGCTAGAGTTTTTCCACCCTCACCTAGGACTTTGTATTTTGGCTTGAGGTATTCAGGTCGATCCACAGCCAACCAATCGTCTTCTGAAATCTCAATTTTCGAATGCTTATTCAACCATTGAGCTAAAGCCAACTCAAAGGATTGATCGCTGGGCGTCAGCTCTTTCAGCAAAGTTTCGACCGTTTCTGGAATTGGAACAAATTGTTTACGCACTGATTTTGGCAGGCTACGAATCAGCAATTCCGCCTTCTCTTTAAGCAACCCAGGCACCAACCAGCTGAAGGTTTCTGCTTTAAACTGGTTCAACATCGGCAGAGGTACATTCACAATCAAGCCATCTTTGGTATCGCCTGGCTTGAAGTTGTAATCCAACTGAATCGGCAAATCGTTGAGCTGCACTTTATCAGGATAAGCATAGTCGCTGATATCCTTCGCTTCACGCTGCATCAGAGCTTCAACACTCATATACAGCAGTTTCGGCTCAACTTTTTCCGCTGTTTTTCGCCATTGCTCAAATGTGTCGAAATTGTAGATGCCTTGCGCTAAGCGTTCGTTATAAAACTCGTATTGACGCTCTTCATCGACCAAGATATCAGGACGTCGCGCTTTAGACTCCAAGCGCAAAATCTCACGGATAATTTTTTGATTGTGTTTCAAAAACGGCGGAAAACGCTTAATCTCACCCTGCACCAACGCATGACGAATAAAAATCTTGCGCGATTCTTCTGGATTAATCGGCCCGTAATTGACTGTGCGTTTGGCAACAATGATCAAACCATACAATGTAATTTGCTGATAAGCCGCAACATGATTAGGCCTGCGTTCCCAGTGCGGTTCGTAATAACTTTTCTTCACTAAATGCTTGGCAATACGTTCAATCCATTTCGGATCAATTGCTGCCACGCATCGAGCATATAAACGCGAGGTTTCAACCAATTCTGAAGCCATCAACCACTTTGGGTTCACCTTATACAAAGCGGACGTCGGGTGAATACGCAATTTAATACCACGCGCACCCAAATATTCGAAACGTTCATCTTTTTGACCAATATTGCCCAACAAACCATGCAGTAATGAACGGTGAATTGAATCACAGCGCGTTTGATTCAAACGTAGGCCTTCACCAAATTCGTTTTCTTCAAGGCCTACAATCTCATCCACATTCCATTTCAAGTCTTTAACCAAACGCAGCAATTGAGAATAAATCTCGCGCCATTCACGCATTCGCATAAACGACAGCATATTTTGCTTGCACAGCTTCGCCAGTTTATTGGTGGATAAATGCTTGCGTTGATCTTCATAAAACAACCACAAATACACATAAGCCAAGAAATCTGAACGCGTATCAAAAAACTGACCGTGTTTTTCCTTGGCTTTTTCCTGCTGATCCATTGGCCAATCACGTGGATCGACAATGGATAAAGCTGCAGCAATCACTAAAACTTCATGCAAAACGCCTTCTTCGTTCGCCGCCAACAACATACGTGCAATTTTTGGATCCACTGGGAATCGAGCGATTTGACGCCCAACATGAGTCAATTGGCGTTTATGATTTAAAGCGCCAATTTCTTGCAGCGATTTCACCCCATCGTTGATGAGCTTATTCTCAGGCGGTTCTACAAACGGAAACTGACGAATATCGCCCAGTTTCAAGGCCTTCATCTGCAAGATAACCGAGGCTAAATTGGTTCTTAAAATTTCAGGCTCGGTGAATTCTGGACGCGAATTAAAATCCTCTTCGCTGTACAAACGAACACAAATACCTTCAGCAATACGACCACATCGACCTTTTCGCTGATTCGCTGAGGCCTGAGAAACGGGTTCAATCGGCAAACGCTGAACTTTAGAGCGCACACTGTATCGGCTGATACGCGCAATCCCCGTATCAATCACCGCATGAATGCGCGGTACCGTCAAAGAGGTTTCAGCGACATTCGTTGATAAAATAATGCGTCTTTGCGGGCCTGGATTAAAAATCTTCTGCTGGTCTTTAGCTGACTGACGCGCAAACAACGGCAATATTTCGGTGTTTTTGGGATGATGTTTACGCAGGCCTTCCGCCGTTTCACGAATTTCTCGCTCACCCGGTAAAAAGACCAAGACATCCCCTTGGCTTTGAATTTGCGTCAATTCATCTACTGCATTCAAAATGCCTTGCAGTAAAGGATTATCCGTGTCTTCTTCTAATTCATCCAACGGACGATAAAGAACATCCACAGGATAAGTTCGACCTGAAACTTCCAAAATTGGTGCGTTTTTGAAGTGTTTTGAAAAACGCTCGGTATCAATCGTAGCCGAAGTAATAATCAACTTTAAATCAGGACGCTTGGGTAATATTTGCTTCAAATAACCCAGCAGAAAATCAATGTTAAGACTGCGTTCATGCGCCTCATCAATAATGATTGTGTCGTATTGTTTCAGCAGACGGTCGTTCTGAGTTTCGGACAGCAAAATACCGTCAGTCATGACTTTGACCTTGGTATCTTGGCTCACATGATCGGAAAATCGAACTTTAAAACCAATACCCTGACCAATCTCAGTGTGACATTCTTCCGCCAACCGTTGCGCAAGGGAGCGCGCGGCAATTCGACGCGGCTGAGTACAGGCAATACGACCTTGCTCGCCCCGACCAACGCTTAAACAGATTTTGGGAATTTGAGTGGTTTTACCCGACCCTGTTTCACCCGCAAGCACCACAACTTGGTGATCACGGATGAGGTCGGCAATTTCTTGATGACGCGCCGCAACAGGAAGTTGCGGATCAAAGCTGAACTGCATTTAGTGGCCGCACGCTCCATCTACGTGTGGATGACCGTGTTCGATTTCATCTTCACGTGCTTCACGAATATCAGTGATTTCTACTGAATAAACCAACGTTTTACCCGCTAAAGGATGGTTCGGGTCTAAGTGGATGCCCTCTTCATCAATCTCGGTAATTTTAAATAACATGGGGCCATGTTCACCTTCCGCTTGAACGTGTTCACCGACTTTCATGTTCACGCCTTCCAGGAAGTTTTCTTTCTGAGCAATCACAACAGCTTCTGGGTGGTAAGCACCAAAGGCCTTTTCAGGGGCAATTGTTGCCTTACCTTCAAAACCCACCGTTTCACC
>JAAZVR010000112.1 GCA_018623305.1 Thiotrichales bacterium
CGCACTTTTGAGCTATACAATGGAATCGAAACCGATTCACCCATTTCAACGGGCGTCATAACGTCAACCTGAGCTTGCCTTAAAGAACTCAACCAAATTTGAATATCCTCTAATTTAGACACAGGTATTCGCACTAACTGCGTAGGCTCGCCATAGCGACCACCGGCTTTACGACCTGCTCCTTCTCTTTTTCCACCACGCCCCATAAAACCTCCTTTTTGAAAATTGTACATAATTCATAAAGAAAAAAACAGAGCTCAAATTCACTTGAAAAAAATAGCGCTCATCCATTAACATCGGATTATGAAAAAGTTAATTCGTATCTTGTTTTTTATAGCGCTCGTGCCTTTAACAGGATGCGCTACTCAGCAAAAAGTGAGCTCAGACCTTCAAAGTAAGGCCTTTGTGTCGCTGTATGACTACCAATTATTCGATCAACAATTCAAGCCCGTTGACCTTCATAGCCTGACTCAAGAAGTGGCTCAAAGTGACGTGGTTTTCATCGGAGAATACCATGGAAATCACGCCTCACATTTGTTGCAAATGCAGTTGCTTTCAGGCATTCACCAGCTTGCTAAACAAGACAATCGTTCCGTTATTTTAAGCATGGAAATGTTTGAACGAGATCAACAAGATTCATTAGATGATTATTTGTATAGCGTGGTAGGTGAGCGGTATTTGATGAATGAAGTGCCAGCCTGGCCGAATTATCAAGGAAGCTATCGACCTCTGGTGGAATATGCCAAAAAGCACGATATACCAGTTATTGCAGCCAACGCACCTGCACATATCGTTCGATGCATTGGTAGCCTAGGTGCTCAACATACCGAACAACTCGATCAGGAACAAAGAGCATGGATTGCACAACAGCCTTTTTTAGATTTGCCGGACTATCGAACAAAGTTTTATGAGTTTATGGACAGCAACAAAAGAATCACAGAAGAGCAAAAGGAGCGCAGTTATCTCGCTCAATTAGCACGAGACAACACCATGGCCGAATCGATCTCTCATGCGCTCATTAACCACTCTAACGCTTTGGTTGTTCATCTAAACGGCAGTTTTCACAGTGAAGAACGGTTAGGCACGGCTGGATTATTAGCTCAAATGCAGCCAGATCTAAACATCAAAATCATCACGCCTATGCGGGTCGATGAGTCTCAATTCCCACCCAAAGACAAGGACTCCAAAGATGATTTTTATTACCGAGTTCAACCTCAGCCGGATGAATTTGTGGACCCAGATTACAAACGACAATATCGTCAAAAAATGTTTGAAAAAGCGAGTCAAAAAGCAGAAAAGCAGTGCAGGCCTTGAGGCATTTCAGCTATGATTTTTTGGAGATTTTAGATATTAATACCCACTTTAGAATCATAGGGCCAAGGATTTCGTTGAGCACAGCACCTGCCACTAACAAACCGAGCAAAACCTCTGCTACATTCTCCAAGCCAGGCACTTCTTTTAAAATTAAGGCCATTCCAATGGCAACACCCGCTTGAGGCAACAAGCTTAAACCCAACCATTTTTGAGTCGCCAAATCAGCACCCGAATATCGAGCAAACAGAGCAACACCGCCGACTTTACCCAACATACGCACCATCACATAAAGCAACACCCAATGACCGTATTCCAATAAAACTTCAGGCACAAAGGCCACACCCGCTAGACTGAAAAATACAATCAAAATCATTTCTTCAAAGTGTCGAACGGGTGCAAATAAATGTCGGCCTTGAAATGAATGATGACGAGCAAACAAATGCGCAAAAAAACCTAAACTCATCAGTGCAAGCAGCATTGAAAGCTCTAACCATTCAGACAAACCAAAGACAAATAAAATCATCGCAAAGACAAAAGGCATCACCAACGTCACTTGATTAAACAGCGAGCCCGCCCAAACCAAGAACTTCGCCATCACTAAGCCTAACAGCACTCCGCCAGCAATTTCATAGACCGCGCCCAACAAAGGAGTCCACCCCAAAGAACTGGCGCCAACCCAACTTAAAATCAAAGCAAAAGCGATGACGCCCATCGCATCATCAATGGCAACTACGCCTTTTAGCGTCGTCACAAAATCCCCGTGCGAACCCAACTCTTGAGTCACCGCCTCAATCGCGGCAGGATCGGTACTGGTGCCTAATCCACCCAATAAAAGCGCAACAATAAAAATCGACACCCCCATCCACTCTGAGGCGAATAGGGGCAATATCAAAACCATCGCAACGATAACGCCCAAAACACCCCCAAAGGCTGTAGCAAAAATCACTTTGCGCTGACTTTGAATCGACTCCAAATGCAAAGACCCGCCAACAAGAAAGGCAATAAAGCCTAAAGCCAATTCAGCCAGCGAGTGCCCCAATTCCACTTTAAAAATTTGCGCAAAGACAACCCCAACCACTAAATAAGCAATTAAACGTGGGATATGTAAACGAGAAAAAACGGTGCCTGCAAAAACAGCACTTAGAATCAACGCGCCTAGAATCAGGACATCATTCATCGCTTAAGGCAGCATCCATCGCGTGTTGCCAATTCACACTGACATCCCCCACCGCGATGAAATAGGGATTTCGTAATGAAGCTTTTTTGTTGTATTGCAAAGGGCGCATCTGCGTATCTAGCAAAGCGCCACCCGCTTGCTCAATAATGATTTGTGAAGCCGCTGTATCCCACTCCGACGTCGGACCAAAACGCGGATACACATCGGCTTCGCCCACACACACCAAACACACTTTCAACGCACTGCCGTATCGTTCAATACGCGGCTCACCCAAAGCCTGATGAAAAGCCTGCCACTTTTTACCCGAACTTCGACGACTGCCAAGCATCACCGCATCGTGTCGTGGGTAGGTTCGGGTTTTCGCTGACATGACGGTGCCGTCTTGAAATTGAGCCAAAGCTCCCACCGACTCTGCCGCCCAAAAAGACAAATGACGCGCAGGTGCATGCACCACGCCCATAATCGGTTGATGATTCTGCACTAAAGCAATATTGACCGTAAAATCATCCGTTTGCTCGACAAAATCACGTGTTCCATCCAAAGGATCCACCAACCAATACAAAGGCCACTGCTCACGCTGTTTATACGAAATATTGGCACTTTCTTCACTCAACACAGGAATATCAGGCGTCAACTCCGCTAAAGCTTTATGAATAAACGCATCCGCAGCTTCATCAGCTTCCGTCAGCAAAGTCGAATCAGATTTACTTTCAACGTGTAAATCCGACTTTTTATAAAAACTCATAATCAAATCGCCTGTGGCTTTTGCCAACTCAACCACTTCCAGCATTAATTGTGTATTTGTCATTTTTGTAAAAACTCCCGAGCCAATAACATCGCTAATAAACTGCGACCTTCTGTGCAATCTTCTCGTGCCATCAACGCATCAAACTCATTCAATTTCCATGGCACGATTTCCAAAGGTTCAGGCTCATCACCTTCGGCGGCTTGTTCATATAAATCTTGTGCAATCACAATATGAGTGTGATGCGTCATATACCCAGGCGCTAAGCTGACGGATTTTAATACCGTCAATTGACGTGCGCCATAGCCGACTTCTTCCATACATTCTCGTAACGCGGCTTGCTCGGGCGTTTCGCCTTCATCAATCTTGCCTTTGGGAAAACCCAGTTCGTAGCGTTGAGTGCCGCCACAATATTCACGAATCATCAAAACCGTTTTATCATCCAACACAGGCACAACCAAAACCGCCCCACGAATGCCATTCATCAAACGCTCATAGGTGCGTTTTTCACCATTAGAAAATTCCAAATCATTCGATTCAACTTTAAACAGTCGTGATTGAGCCACAATTTCTGAATGATGAATTTGCGGTTTGCTCGGCTGAGTCATACACTACGTCCTCAATAATTTAGATTAAGTATAACGAAGTTTCTCCAAATGAACACACAA
>JAAZVR010000018.1 GCA_018623305.1 Thiotrichales bacterium
AACAGGTTCATTTTGGCGAGATGCATGAAAATGTGATTGCGAGCCTAGCGCACACCTACTCTCAGCATATCAGTGAAATTACTCCGAGAATTATTGTTAAAGGCGCACATGGTCATTTATCGAATCCGAGCAATGCCAATAAAATCCGTGCCTTATTGTTAGCGGGCATTCGTATCGCCATGCTTTGGCGACAGGTCGAAGGTCATCGCTGGCAATTATTTTTCCGTCGCAGTAAGTACACGGAACAATGCAAAGCGATGTTGAACGAAATTTCTGAAGCCGCAAGTCAAATTGAGACGGATGAGTAATCTCTATTACCTGATGGGGCCATCGGGTGCGGGAAAAGATTCCGTCCTGGATTGGCTGAGAGCCTCTGAGTTGCGCCCTGCTTCGCTGCAAATCGCGCATCGTTACCTGACTCGTCCGATTTCTACTTTGGACGAAAACTATATTTACCTGACAAACACGGAGTTCGAGCAACGCAAAGCTCAAGGTTTGTTTTTACTGGACTGGGAATCTCATCAAACCCGTTATGCCATCGGCTGTGAGGTAGAAACGTGGTTGAATCAAGGTATTGATGTGATTTTGAATGGCTCAAGAGCGTATTTCGAGCAGGCCTTGAGTCAATATCCTGCGTTGAAAGGCCTTTATTTAGATGTTGATGATGGCCTTTTAGAACAACGCTTGCGGGCACGAGGTCGGGATTCTGAGCGAAGCATTCAGGAAAGACTTTCGATGGCGAAAGACAGGCGTTTAAAAACGCACCCCGCCGTCATTAATTTTTCAAATAACGAAGCACTTGCAGATTCTGGGCAAAAGCTAATAGAATTACTGCAGTCTTAAACAAAGGATATACACACATGAATCGAAGAAGTTTCTTGAAAAACGCGATGGGCTTGTCGGCTGTAGGCCTGACTTCATCTTTTTCTTTTATGAATTCTGCTATTGCAGATGAGATGATGGTTAAAGGGCCTGCAATTGAAGACAAGGCTCTAGTTAAGGTTTCAGATCGTTTATACACGTTTTTTGCACCAATCGAAGAGCCAACGCCAGAAAACATGGGCTTCTTCTCTAACCCTGCTTTCGTGGTAACGTCGGAAGGCGTAGTTGTTTTTGATACAGGTTCATCAGTGCAAATCGGTGAGATGATTTTACGTCAAATCAAAACGGTTACAGATAAACCAGTTATCAAAGTTGTAAACTCACACATGCACGGTGACCATTGGTTGGGTAACCATGCGTTTGTAGAAGCTTATCCTAATGTAGAAATCTACGCTCACCCATACACAACTGAACAGTTGAAAAACGGTGAAGATAAGTTCTGGTTGAACTTGATGGCGCGTTCGACTGATAACGCGACATACGGTACAGTCATCACAATGGCCAACAAAGAAATGAACGGCGGCGAAGTTTGGAAATTAGGCGATACAACGCTTAAATTCCATTTCCTAGGCCAGTGTCATACTAAAGGCGATTTGATGATGGAAGTTGTGGAAGATAACATCGTTTGTGTGGGGGATGCGATTATGGATACGCGTATCTCAAACATGGCAGGTGGTAACTTCAAAAACACGATTGCTGCAATGCAACAGCTGCAGGAAAAATTCCCTGGCGCGACGTTTGTTCCTGGTCATGGTAAACACGGCACAGAATTGGCGAAGAACTACGAAACTTTGTATCAGTTGATTTATGACTACGCATACAAAGCGATGGATGAAGGTATGGAAGCCTACGAAGTCAAAGAAGAGTTGATGGCTGACTCTGCTTTAGATCCTTACCGTAACTGGGTCGGTATCGAAGGAAGTGCGGGTGAATTAGGTAAATTCCTAAGCCTGTGTAAAGCAGAAATCGAATTGGCGGAATTCGGCTAATGTACGGGATGCTGCTATTGTTTGTCGCCCTAGGGACTTTAGGTCTCATCATGTGGTGGCTTACTAAAAAATAAGTTTAAAGGCCTGTTTTTACAGGCCTTTTTAATATTTATCGTCTGTGATTTTGAGGCAAAATTTATGACCCTATGGGAAAAAACCTATCATTATTTATCCAGTTTAATCTATGAAAACTATGCCATCGAAGCCAATGTATGGCTTGAAATAGGCATGATCATAGCGGCAGCAATAGTAGTATTGTTAACAGTTCGATTGATGTTGGGGTATCTCAAGAACCACCGTTTTTCAGTTGAAAGAACCCCGACCGGTCATTTCGTCATCGAAGCATTGAGATTCCCAATTACCATATCGATTGTTTTATTTTCTCTAGGGACTATGACGGCAACGGTCTCTGTCAGTTCAAATTGGATTGGTTTAAGTCACGATTTATTCCGCAGTTTGGATATTTTGGTTTGGGGGCAGTTTTTTTATCGCAGTATTCAGTTTTATCTTCATCAGCTCTCTGCACTGAATGAGCAGGGTTCAATCATAAAACCGCAAACACTTCCATTGCTTAAAAACTCCTCAGCAGTCGTTATCATTCTATTTACGATTTACTTGTTGTTTATCACATGGGATATCGATATGACTGCTTGGCTGGCTTCTGCCGGGATTATTGGTATCGCGGTGGGCTTTGCCGCTAAAGACACCGTCGCTAACTTGTTGTCAGGTGTGTTTATTCTGGCGGATTCGCCTTACAAAATCGGTGATTACATTGTGATTGACTCAGGCGAGCGTGGAAAAGTCACACATATTGGGCTTCGATCAACGCGGATTTTGACCCGAGATGACTTGGAAGTGAATGTGCCGAATGCCATTATTGCCAATGGCAAGATTATTAATGAGAGTGGTGGCGCGGATGTTAAGTCACGCGTAAGAGTGCCAGTTGGTGTGTCTTACAATGCAGATATTGATTTAGTAAAACGAGTTTTAGTCGAGGTTGGAGAAGCTGAACCTGAAGTGTGCCAAACACCTGAACCACGAGTTCGATTCCGAGCGTTTGGCCCTTCCAGTCTCGATTTTGAACTGCTTGTTTGGATTGTAGACCCCGAAACTCGAGGCCGTGTTAAAGACAGCTTAAATAGCGCAATTTACAAGCGTTTTCATCAAGAAGGCATTGAAATCCCATACAGCAAGCATGACATTTACATCAAAGAAATGCCCAAAGATTAAGAGGATTTAATCGCCAATTGAATCTGTTTTTGAAGGCCTTCAAGAGCAGATTCATTCAATGATTGGTTGTACAGAACTTCATAACGAGAATCTCGACGATGTGCAATCGGTTCACGCGTTAGATTACCTCCAACCCATTGATACAGCTGCCACATTTTGCCAACACGAAAAACGCCTTTCGCTCGTATAACTGAATCTTTAGGTAGCGATTCAAACACTTCCACCAGTTTTTTCCAGTCAAAAACGGTTTCTGCCAAAAACACTTCACCCATCGATTGAATCTCGTTGTCATGAGCATGATGATTATGCTGATGAATGTGCGTATGAGAATGATTGTGTGCAGGAGAGCCGAATGAACCATGGGATTGGGTGTGCAGTTCTTCAAGCCATTTTGTTTGCACATCACCTCGTTTACGTTCAGCTATGATAGGTTTTGCAGGGTATAAACCTTTGGCAAACTCAACTAAGGCTTTAACGGATTCAGTGGATGCAGATTCGACTTTATTTATTAAAACGACATCAGCTAACAGTGCAGTATCTTTTTGAATCAATGACTGATTAATTGAGCACGGTGTTTGCTGAATTGAGTCCAATAAACAAATATTAGAATTCAGAGTGAGGACTTTGGATAAATCTTCATCTTGGACGATGTCGATAATTTTTTCAGGATGCCCTAACCCTGTGGGTTCAATGATTAGACGATAAGGTCTGTGGTTTCGGATCAGTTCTGTGAGTGAAACTTTGAGTGTAAGCTTGGCACTGCAACAAATACAGCCGCCCGGAATGTCTTTAATAGCGATGTTGGCATTCGAATCATTGACGATTTCAGCATCAATGCCAATTTCACCAAATTCGTTAATTAAAATAGCCCAAAACTCGTGATGAGGCTTTTGGGCTAATAAATCTTGAATAAACGTCGTCTTACCGGAACCGAGAGCTCCGGTAATCAGATTCACAGGAATCTTTTTATCGACGAGGTTTTTTGTTGCGAGGTTTGCTGTCACGACGATTACTGCCTTCTTTGACTTCGCCAATGTTCATTTGACGACCAGCAACACGCGCTTTACGCAATGTGTGGATTTGGTCGCGTGATAAATCTTTGGGCAAATCAACAAATGTAAAGCTGTCTTGAATATCAATCTGACCAATATTACGGCTGTTGATATCCGCTTCGTTGGCAATCGCACCTACAATATTTCCGACTTTAGCGCCATGGTCGTGGCCAACATCAATACGGTAACGAGCCATGCCTTCGCCTGGTGGACGACGGTCGCGTGAACGACGATTGCCTCGATCATTTCGGTCACGACGATTGCGATCTCCGCGTCGACGATCGCCTCGGTCATCATCACGAATTGGCTTGTTCAAGTCAGGCTCGTTTTCGTTCAACATCAAGCTTTGACCACAAGTTGACAACTTAGCGAATGCAGCAGCCAATTTCAATGGATCCACTTCGTATTGTTCTTCGATCTCAGATGCGATGCGGAAGAATTCGTCCAAATCATCGTTTTCCATTGATGAAATAACGTTTTTCTTGAAGTTTTCGATACGCATTTGGTTGATGTCTTTTGCGCTTGGCATTTCAAAGACTTCAATCGGTTGCTTCGTTGCGCGCTCGATTGATTTCAACATACGACGCTCACGAGGTGCTACAAACAAGATGGCATCACCATTTCGACCTGCACGACCTGTACGACCAATACGGTGAACGTAAGATTCAGTATCGTATGGAATGTCGTAGTTAATAACATGAGACATACGCTTAACATCCAAACCACGCGCGACAACATCCGTTGCGATGACGATATCCAATTGACCATCTTTCAATTTATCAATCGTGCGCTCACGCATTTGCTGAGGAATATCACCATTCAAAGGTGCAGCTGAATAGCCACGTGCTTGAAGTTTCTGAGCCAATTCTTCCGTTGCTGATTTTGTACGCACGAAGATAATCATTGCGTCAAATTCTTCAACTTCTAGAATTCGAGTCAAAGCGTCTAATTTATGTAGACCGCTGACCTGCCAGTAGCGTTGGCGAATAGTTGTAGCTGTCGTAGTTTTGGCTTCAATCTTAACAATTTCAGGTTCTTGCAAGTAATTGTTAATGATCTTTTTGATCTCACGAGGCATTGTTGCAGAGAACAAAATCGTCTGACGATCTTCTGGTGTGTGCGACAAAATCCACTCAACATCGTCAATGAAACCCATGCGAAGCATTTCGTCGGCTTCATCCAAAACGATGGCTTTAAGCTCTGATAAATCCAATGCTTTTTTGTTGATTAAGTCCATCAAACGGCCTGGCGTACCGACAACGACTTGCGCACCACGTTTCAATTGTTTCAACTGAGCGCCGTAGCTTTGACCGCCGTAAATTGGCAATACGTGGAAATTCGGTAGATATTTCGCATAACCTTGAAACGCTTCAGCCACCTGAATCGCTAATTCACGAGTCGGTGCCATAACTAACAATTGCGGTTTCTTCGCAGAAGCATCGATCGTTGTTAAAAGCGGGAGTGCAAAAGCAGCTGTTTTACCCGTACCTGTCTGCGCTTGACCTAGCATGTCTTTTCCATCCAAGATGTGTGGAATTGACTGAGCTTGGATCGGTGATGGTGATTCATAACCGACTTCCGCTACGGCTTTTAAAACCGCTTCTGAAAGGTCAAGGTCGTTAAATTTAATTTCTGTATCTGACATTAATAGTCCTTAAAATGCTTTGTAAAGGCGATTTAACCACGTCGCCATGTCGTGCCTGAAGCGCTGTCTTCTAAGATGATGTTAGATTCAGAAAATAAATCACGAATTTCATCGGCGCGGGCCCAATTTTTGTCCGCTTTAGCTTGTGCGCGTTCAGTGATGAGTTGTTCAATTTCATCATCGCTTAAACCATCACTTACCGCATCACCTTTACGCCATTCTTCAGGATTATTAAATAACAATCCCATACGGTGAGCTGCTTCAATTAAAGCAGCCTTATACAAGGCAGAATGTTCGTCATCGGCTTTATTGAGTTGCTTAGCAAGCTCATGGAGATGAGAAATCGCCAAAGGCGTATTAAGATCATCCAACAGGGCCTGTTCTACAGGTTCAACGAGCTTTTCAATTTCAGCTGTGTCGGAAGAAGGTTCGATCGCACTCTTTAAATACAAAGCATTGTATAAACCATCTAAGGTTTTTCGAGCGGCTTCAATGACAGACTCTGACCAGTCAAGCGGTTTTCGATAGTGCGCGGATAATAGCACAAAACGCAACACCTCACCGGGAACCTTTTCAAGTAAATCACGAACAGTGAAAATATTGCCAAGTGATTTTGACATTTTTTCACCTTTCATGGTGATGTAGCCATTGTGCATCCAATAACGCACGTATTCTTGTCCATCATGTGCACAGCACGATTGAGCCACTTCGTTTTCGTGATGTGGGAATTGCAAATCCTGACCGCCGCCATGAATATCAATCGAAATGCCTAAATGTTTTTCAATCATCGCTGAACATTCTAGATGCCAACCTGGACGACCATAACCCCAAGGCGATTCCCAGCCAGGTTGACTGTCATCTGAAGGTTTCCAAAGAACAAAATCCGCTGCGTGGCGTTTATACGGTGCGACTTCGACACGTGCGCCTGCGATCATGTCATCCATATCTCGACCGGATAATTCGCCGTAATTCTCAAAGGAATCGACCGCAAATAACACATGACCTTCCGCTTCATACGCATGGCCCTTATCAATTAAGGCCTGCACCATCGTAATCATTTCACCGATGTGATCCGTTGCTCGTGGTTGAATATCAGGTTCAAGGACATTTAAATGAGCAATGTCATCTAAGTATTTTTGTGCGAATTCATCCGATACGTCTTTAATCGTACGGTTTTGCTCAAAAGCCGCTTTATTGATTTTGTCGTCAACATCGGTGATGTTGCGCGCGTAAATAACATTCGGGTAATGACGCTTTAATAAACGGTACAGCGTATCAAATACCACCGCAGGACGTGCATTACCAATATGGATCAAGTTATAAACCGTGGGGCCACACACATACATAGTGATGCGGTTCGGATCAATCGGGTTAAACGGTTCTTTCTTTTTAGAATGAGAGTTGTAAACGTGTAATTCAGACATTAACGTTGCGCTCCGAACTCAAGTTTTTGACCAATGATGTCTTTTACTTCACCATTTTGATAGGCAATCTGACCTGAAACAATCGTTGTATCAATCGTCGATTTAAAAGTGTAGCCTTCGAATGGAGACCAACCACATTTGCTGACAACAGCTTCGCGTTTGACTTCGTAAGGTTGTTCCATATCGATCAGAACTAAATCTGCCCAATAGCCTTCACGAATGAAACCTCGATCAATCATTTTGTAGCGTTTAGCGACGTTATGAGACCATTTTTCAACCATTTGTGGCAAGCTCATAATGCCACGATGCACGTGTTCTAACAACGCTTGCACAGCAAATTGAGTCAATGGTAGGCCTGCCGGTGCAGAGAAATATTTACCCTGTTTTTCATCCCATGTATGGGGTGCGTGATCCGTTGCAACCACATCAATGTTGCCATCGATTAAACCTTGAATGATCGCCAAGCGGTCTTCTTCGTCTTTAATGGCAGGGTTACATTTAATTTGAGCACCCTTCTCTGCGTAATCGTCAGAATTAAAGAACATATGGTGAGCACACGCTTCAGCCGTAATCAGTTTATCTTCCAAAGGTTGTTGAGTGAATAAAGCCACTTCTTCTTTGGTTGTAATATGCAGAATGTGCAGTGGCGCTTTATGTTTTGTTGCTAACTCAACCGCCATTTTTGAAGATTTGTAGCACGCTTCACGTGAACGAATAATGGGATGTTGATCGAAAGGAATGTCTTCACCATACTGAGCTTTCCATTTCTCTTCATTCGCTTTAATCATTGGCGTGTCTTCACAGTGCGTGGCAATCAACGCTGGAGAATTGGCGAAGATTTGTTCTAAAACCGCTTCCTGATCGACCAGCATATTCCCAGTCGATGAACCCATAAAGACTTTTACACCAGCCGCTTGACCGACTTGAAGTTGTTTAACGACTTCGATGTTGTCATTTGATGCGCCAAGATAAAATGCGTAGTTTGCAGGAGAAACTTCAGCTGCTCGGTCGTATTTAGCCTGTAATGCATCGAAATCCAAAGTTGCTGGATTTGTGTTAGGCATCTCCATGAAAGAAGTTGTACCACCGGCAACACTTGCACGAGATTCTGTCATGATTTCTGCTTTGTGTGTCAGACCTGGCTCGCGGAAATGTACTTGATCATCAATCATCCCTGGAGCAAGGAATTTTCCTTTGGCATCAATGACTTGATTTGCAATGACATCAATCGATGGCGCAATCGTTTCAATACGCCCGTTTTTAATCAATACGTCACCTT
This sequence comes from Thiotrichales bacterium, assembly GCA_018623305.1. GTDB lineage: Bacteria > Pseudomonadota > Gammaproteobacteria > JAAZVR01 > JAAZVR01 > JAAZVR01. The sequence continues at coordinate 8,502 of JAAZVR010000018.1, forward strand.
GGGTAATTTCACCCTCGTTTACGATTTGAGCGTTGGTAATTAAGATCGTGTTCATTTGTACAATTCCTCTGGGTTGATCAGTGGTTCGCTGGTAATTTGTGTTTGTTGGCCATCAACGGCATGAAAGAAACAGCTACGACGGCCGGTATGGCATGCCGGGCCAATTTGGTCAACCTGCAGCAAGATCGCATCCCCATCACAGTCGAATGCCATGGATTTCAGATTTTGGACCTGCCCAGATGATTCGCCTTTACGCCAAAAAGCTTGACGTGAACGAGACCAGTAGCAAACTCGGTTGTTCTTTAAGGTTTCTTCAATGGCTTGGCGATTCATCCATGCCATCATCAGAACTTCGCCACTGTCGTATTGCTGAGCAATAGCCGGAATCAGCCCGTCTTCGTTAAAAGTCAGCTCATCGAGCATGGTGTTTAAATCGAAATTGGTTTGAAGAGTCGACTGTTCAATCGACTTATAGAAGGCTTGACTCATAGGCTACTAAACTACTCAGGATTCCATTATAATTCGGCCAATTATAATCGCTAAATTAACGGTTGAGTAGGAATGACAGTAAGAAAAGAAATGCCCGATGTGGCGAATAATCCATTGAACCAACCCTTAGGCACATTGAATTGGGTCGGTATGAGTGGTATCGAAGCGCCGATTCAAATTCAAACGCCTAATGGTGCAATTTCACCGCTCGCCCATATCCAAGCTTATGTGAATCTTGCGGATGAAAACCGTAAAGGCATTCATATGTCGCGTCTTTACATTGCCTTGGATAAAGCCTTGGAAAGTGGCGTCTTGTCATTTGAAAAAGTCCGTGATTTGTTGGAAGATTTTCTTAAAACACACGAAGGCATCAGCACTCAAGCGCGTTTGATTTTTAAGTTTGATTATCACAAGCGTCGTTCCGCTTTGTTGTCTGACAACAGCGGTTGGAAGAATTACCCAAGCATCGTCACAGCAACTTTATCGGACAATGGCGAGTTTGATGTCAATTTGAAGACAAATGTGACTTATTCATCGACTTGCCCGTGTTCGGCGGCCTTGTCTCGTCAGTTGATTCAAGAGAAATTTTTAGCCGATTTTGGTGGAGAAACAACGGTTGATATGCAAACCGTTGCGAATTGGTTGACTCAACAAGATTCCATCAATGCGACGCCACACAGCCAGCGTTCGGTGGCTGAAATTGAGGTGGATTTGTCAGATGCTTCAACCGCTGATTTCGCAACCATCAGTGTTATGATTGAAGAAGCGGAAGCTGCTTTGTCAACACCTGTTCAAACAGCCGTCAAGCGTGAAGACGAACAAGAATTTGCACGTTTGAACGCAGCTAACTTAATGTTCTGTGAAGACGCGGCGCGTCGTTTGAAAAATGCTTTGGATGCGTCCAATGTTGATTACGCGCACTATTGGGTTCGCGTGAATCATATGGAAAGTTTGCATCCTCATGATGCTGTGGCAATGGTGGGTCGTTAATGATGACGGTTGCTGAAGTTCAAGCGGACATTGTTAAGCGTTTCACTTTCTTCTCTCAATGGGAAGAGCGTTATCAGTATTTGATTCAGATGGGGCGTAAGCTCGAGAAAATCGATGAATCTGAAATGCAGGATGAGAACTTGATTCCAGGGTGTCAATCTCAAGTGTGGTTGGTTGTATCCCAAGATGGTGACCAATTTCACTTTAAAGCCGATGCAGACTCAGTAATTGTGCGAGGTTTGATAGCATTGCTGTTAAAGGTGTATGAAGGTCGAACTGCAGACGAGATTCTTAATGCACCTTTGGACTTTTTAGCGGAGATTGGTTTGAATGAACACTTATCACCTACTCGCTCAAACGGCTTGGCTTCGATGATTAAGACAATTCATCAGAAAGTGTCTGAATAAAACTTCCAACGTTTAGATATAAAAAAACCAGCATTCAAATGCTGGTTTTTTATTGCCCTTAATTTATGTTTAGAACTCACTCCAATCATCATCAGAGCCACCGCTAATCGAAGCAGGTGTTTGTTGAGCTACTTTCGGTGCTGAAGGTTTAGGTGCTGGTTTAGATATAGAAACACTCGCTTGAACGCCTGAGCGATGAGCTTGCTTCTCAATCTCATTGATGCCTTCAATGACGGTATGCGAGAAAGTGTCTAACTTGGATGAATCACTCACCTTCTTAATTGAAGCATTGATACTTTGCATGGCTTCACCTGCGTCGACTGCAAAGCCTCGATCATGATTGCCAGCATGAGCTGCCTCTCAGCTGCATTGAGTGCAAGAAGGTTTGTTTGAAATGCAATGCCATCGATAAGGCTAATGATGTCAGGAAGCTGTTTTGCTTGCATCGAGCTATCAGTGTTTTGCTTGACCGTCGCTGTCATTTGCTCCATGCTGGCAGCGGCTTGTTCTTGTGTGCGCTGTGACAAATCCATAGCACCTGTTAGGGTTGAGAGTTAAACCGGTTTGGGTAACAGGCTGGTTATTTTTTTATGAACAGGCCATAAAAGGTGTAATGATTGATTATTACTTCGACTTTATTGACCGATTCTCAAAAAAGCAATAAGTCTCGAGGTGTTCTATATAATACGCAGAGTTAATAAATTGCAGATGGAGAAGACCAATGAATTTGAGCGCTTTAACAGCCGTTTCACCCGTTGATGGACGTTATGGTTCACGCGTAAATGACCTTAAACCGATTTTCAGTGAATATGGTTTGATTTACCACCGTGTAAAAGTTGAAGTTCATTGGTTGAAGATGTTATCTGAGCACCAAGATATTACTGAAGTACCGGCCTTCTCAGCAGAAGCAGATTCTATTTGGATGGGTATTGTTGACAATTTTTCTGAAGACGATGCAAATCGTGTTAAGGAAATCGAACGTACCACAAACCATGATGTAAAAGCTGTTGAGTATTTCCTAAAAGAAAAAATCAAAGGTAATGCAGAGCTTGAAGCGGTATCTGAGTTCATTCACTTTGCATGTACGTCAGAAGATATTAATAACTTGTCTTACGCTTTGATGTTGAAAGAAGGCCGTGATTCCGTTCTGTTGCCAGCATTGAATGAAGTGCATGATGCGATTAAAGCGCGTGCTTTGGAATGGGCTGAATTGCCAATGTTGTCTCGCACGCACGGTCAAACGGCTTCACCGACAACGGTGGGTAAAGAGTTTGCAAACGTCGCTTACCGTTTGCGTCGCCAAATTCAACAAATCGAGAATGTTGAAATCATGGGTAAAATCAATGGTGCGGTAGGTAACTATAATGCTCACCTATCTGCTTACCCAGACACAGATTGGCAGGCAACGGCTGAAAAATTCGTAACAGGTCTAGGTTTGACTTGGAACCCTTACACCATTCAGATTGAACCGCACGATTATGTTGCTGAGTTCTTCCAAGCGGTGTCTCGCTTTAATACGATTTTGATTGATTTTGACCGCGATGTTTGGGGTTATATTTCAATGGCCTTCTTTAAGCAGAAAACGGTTGCGGGTGAAATTGGTTCATCAACGATGCCACACAAAGTCAACCCAATCGATTTTGAAAACTCTGAAGGTAACTTAGGTCTTGCCAATGCCATCATGGATCATTTAGCACAAAAATTGCCGATTTCTCGTTGGCAGCGTGATTTGACAGACTCAACAGTTCTTCGTAATTTGGGTGTAGGCCTTGCACACTCAATGATTGCTTATCAAGCAACATTGAAAGGTATTTCTAAGTTGGAAGCAAATGAAGCGCGTATCTTGGCTGATTTGGATAACAGCTGGGAAGTGTTGGCAGAGCCAATCCAAACAGTGATGCGTCGTTACGGTATTGAAAACCCGTATGAAAAGTTGAAAGAGTTGACTCGTGGTCAAGACATCAACAAAGAAACGATGCAAGCTTTCGTTGAAACATTGGATATTCCAGATGCCGATAAAAAACGTTTGCAAGAGATGACGCCAGCCAATTACATTGGTAATGCGATTGCTCAGGCGAAAAATATCTAAGTGGCTTCCCTACTTCTTTACTGTCGTGCAGGATTTGAAAATGACTGTGCGGCAGAAATCATTGATTACGCTCAACAACTCAACATCTTCGGTTACTGCAAGAGTGTAGAGAATTCTGCGTACGTTGAATTCATTCCACACAACCCTTCCGATGGTGATCGATTGTGGAAAAAAACACCTCTTGAGCAATTGATTTTTGCTCGACAAGTTCTTAAGTGTTATGGCTATTTGTCTGATTTATCAGAAGAAGATCGTATAAATCCAATTTATGATCTGATTCAGGGTGAACATTATAATGATGTGATGCTTGAGTACACTGATACCAATGATGGCAAGTCAGTCAGTAAATTTTGTAAGAAATTCTCTGGTCCTTTGGAGCGCTTTCTAAACAAACAAACTGCGATTCGTAAGAAATCAAATCAGCGTTTGCATTTGATGTTTCTGGATTCAAAACGTGTTTATGTTTGTGCCGCATTAGTGGCTCAGTCCTCTTCAGAATTAATGGGCATTAAACGATTGAAGTGTTCTCCTCGAGCACCGAGTCGATCCGCTTTGAAATTGGAAGAAGCGTTTGTGACGTTTTTAACCAATGAAGAGCGACAACGTTTTTTGAAGGCGGGTAAAACAGGTGTTGATCTGGGCGCTGCACCGGGTGGTTGGACATTTATTTTGGTGGAACACAATTTACGGGTTTCAGCAGTAGATAATGGTCCAATGCAGTCAGAGTTGATGGCAACAGGTAAAGTTGAGCATTACCGTGAAGATGGTTTTAAATTTAAGCCACAACGCCCTGTCGATTGGTTAGTGTGTGATATGGTTGAGAAGCCTCAAATGGTGGTCAAACGTATGGCGCATTGGTTTGTTCAAGGGTGGACAGATCGAGCGGTGTTTAATTTAAAACTGCCAATGAAAAAACGATACGGTATTGTTTCTGAGGCATTGGAAGATTTTCTTGAAGAGCTCGATCGCCATAATATTCAGGTCGAGCTAAAAGCGCGTCAACTTTACCATGACCGTGAAGAAATCACGGTCTATGCGGCGCGAATCAAAGAGTATTAGAAATCCATCTCCATTTCCATAAAAATGCGAGATGCG
>JAAZVR010000113.1 GCA_018623305.1 Thiotrichales bacterium
CATGGGTAATGAATACAATGGTGCCTTTAAACGCCAACAGCTTTTCTTCCAGCCATTTCACCGTTTCAATGTCCATGTGGTTGGTCGGCTCATCAAGCAATAGCACTTGCGGTTCAGAGACCATTGCACGCGCCAAAGCCACTCGACGACGCCAACCACCCGAGAGTTCATTTAATGGCTTATCAGCAGGCAAACTCAGCTGAGAAATCACCGTATCGACCTTTTGCTGAAACGACCAACCGTCATTCGCATCCAATTGGTCTTGATAGGTCTGCATCGCATCCAAATCGCCCTGCTCCACTGCGTGGTGATACTGAGTCAATAAAGGCCCAATTTCGCCCATGCCTTCGGCGACGACATCAAACACAGGACGAGAATCTCGACTCGGCGGATCTTGGTGCATATAGGCCACACGGACGCCATCATGCAATCGAATATCGCCATCATCCAGCGTAATCTCGCCTGCAATCGCCTTCATCAGCGTCGATTTACCCGAACCATTACGCCCAACTAGCGCGACTCGTTCATTCGGTTCAAAGGTCATGCACGCTTTATCTAAAAGCACTTGCGGGCCAATGTTGAAACACGCTTTATCAATGGTTATCCATGCCATAATTTTTTTTATAACTCTCTATCTATTATTTTTATTCCTTAGTTGTACAATCAGGTACTGAAGCACATTCAAACTCTAAGGAGATGATTATGAAAAAACTAACTGGCCTTATTTTAGCAGGTGCGATGGCATCTTCTTCAGCAATGGCAATGGACGGCGATTTAACAGGCATGACCAAGTCAATGACTTTGGATACTGCAGCGACGATTGCGACAAAAACGATCGAGTCTTGCCGAGAAATGGGTATCCCTGTAGGCGTTACTGTTTTAGACCGTATGGGTCGTACTTTGGTCATCATGCGTGATTTGAATGCGCCGTCTTTGACATTGGAAATTTCTGAGAAGAAGGCCTACACAGCCTTATCATTCAACGTCAAAACATCGGCTTTAAAAGAGCGTTCTCAGTCTGTGATGGCTTATGTTGATTCATTGTACCTGGGTGCAGGTGGCGCACCGGTTGAAGCGGCTGGTTCGGTTTTGGGTGCTGTAGGTGTATCAGGTGCACCTGATGGCATGGATGATGAAAAATGTGCCATCGCTGGCATCGAAGCGGTTCAAGCTGATTTAGAAATGGAATAATTCTTTTACCGCTTACACCAATAGCCCAAGCGTAGATGCTTGGGCTTTTTTATAGACATCACTCTTTAACCGCACTAAACTGACTGCATTAAAGCATTAATAGGTTTTTTAGATGTCTAACTTCATTCGTTTATTTGCATCGCTCGGCTTAGGCCTTGCCATTGTTTTTTCACTCGCATTAACTGCGTTAATTTTGTTATTCGACATCAACCAATATAAGCCTGACATTCAAACGGCCGTAAAGGAACAATCGGGTTTAGACCTGGTTTTTGAAGGCGATTTATCGATGTCGGTGATTCCAAGCCTGCAAATCGAAACACCAAAATTGGTGCTCAGTAAAGAAGGCGTCAAAGACCAAATTCATATTAATTCAGCGGCCATTGATGTGGCTCTACTACCTCTTTTGCGCGGTCAAGTCATTGCTGAAGGTATTGAAGTCAATCAACTTCATTTAGTAGGGCCTAATGCTGAAAAGTCTCCGTTAAAGAGTTTATCGCTCAAAACCGATTTATGGCTGAAAACACTCGAAAAACAGGTTCAAGCCGACCATACCACCTTGTATTTGGATGACGATCCTGTACAAGTCGCATGGCAATTTAATTACGGCGCACAAGATTTAACCGCTTCACTCACGGGCGAAAAATTAGCACTCGATAAACTACTGGTTTTAATGGCTGCGCTTTCACCTGAAACCGCTAAAGAAGCCGCCAAAGAGGAAAAAATCGTACCGCCGAATTGGCCAAAAACAGCTTTGATTCCTGGCGATGTTTTGCGAGCTATGTCGGCCGATGTTTCAATGAACATCCAACAAATGACATGGCAACAGTGGGAATTGAATCAAGCCCAATTGCATCTTAACCTCAAAGACGGCGTGTTAAATATTGATAAAGCCCAAGGCGAATCACTGGGTGGCCAAATCAGCGAAACGGCTGTTCTGGACGTCAACACCACGCCTTATACGCTCAAAGTCACTTCTCACTCTAAAGGCATCCAATCAGAAGGCCTACTGAAAAACATGGACTTAGACCCTTGGCTTAAAACCACAATGAATTTAGACATCGAACTGACGACACAAGGTCGTTCAATTTATGACTGGCTGAATAACGCCTACGGTTCGATTCAATTCACTGCACCCGAAGGTCAATTGGTCGGTTTAGATTTAGCCAAATCAGTGTGTGGTGGTATCCAAAGCATTCAAAAAAGAGTACAAGCGAAACCCTCTTTACTTGAGGGTCAAACGGCGTTTAGCGCAATGAAAGTGGATTGGAGTGTTATCAACGGTCGTATCGTTTCAAAAACAACACAAGCGCAATTGGATGGCCTAAAACTCAATGCGTCTGGTTCGGTCGATTTAATGTCATGGAAAGTAGACACTCAAACAGGTTTACTAATTGAATCGGACTTATTTGAGACATGTGAAATTCCTAAGGCCTTGAGAAATCGCTCATTTGTGATGCAGTGCAAAGGCTCTTTAAAGAGTGAAATTACCCAGCTGTGTAAACCGGACTATGCGCTGATGCGCAATGAACTCAAAGAGGTTTTAAAAGAGAAAGCGAAAGAACGCGCTCTTGAAGAAATTCAGAAAAAGTTAAGCAACCCAAGTGACCTATTCAAAGGCCTGTTTGGGCGCTAATTAAGCTGTAGAGTTAACTTTTAAGGTCCGTTGCATCGAGCAGCTGTTTGATACTTTTTTGCATGTGATCGGTTTCATGTGCCATCAAAGAAGTGGCGCTGGACTGCAAAATATTCGCTTTGGCTAAGTTGGCTGCCTCTTTTGCATAGTTAGCATCCATGACCTTGGAGTTGCTAGCCGCTGTTTGCAGGAGATTATTGCTCAACTGATCGATTGCATGCTCGATACGATTGGCCGTTGCACCATTAACAACTTCTTGGTGCAAAATGCGCTCCATGGTTTTATCCATCACCACAAGAGCATCATCATGCTCTGTCACATCCGTTAAATCCACATCTTTCAAAGCCATCAGATGACTTGAATTGGTTGTAGACATGAACAGGCTTTGGCTTGTATCCGTGGTTTGGATGTCGTATTCATGCCAAGCATCAAATGAAATACCCGTTTGTGTCACACCTGCACTTGTCGCGGTTAATGTGCCCGAAACCAATCCGCCTGTACCTGAAATCTCAAAGTTCTCTTCAAGGTCTCTAAATTCAATCCGACTCGTATAAGTTCGAGTTGAGAAATCAAATAAGCTACGACTATCATACGAGTCTGTTTCTAATCGATAAGCACTAGGCGACTGCCCCGAATTATCTGTAAAAGTCACACTCGGCGTAGTTAATAATGTTGAACCCGCCGCTTCCATTGAGTAGCCGCCCAAAGTCCAATCTTCGCCTGCTTCTTGAGATGGGTTCTCTATCCACATCGCGGAGTCTGTTGGAGAGTAAATATTTAAATAAGCACCTTCAGTGCGATAAACATTCGGAACCACACTAGTATCCACCCATCCTCGAACACCCACGTAAGCAGTTTGACCTGTGGCCGCCTCTATCTGAGCTTTTAAAGACGCCCAGTTGGCATCGTTATTTAAGGCATTTGTGGCATCAGGTAC